>JAHEAD010000020.1 GCA_019721075.1 Candidatus Sysuiplasma jiujiangense | reverse complement strand
CGGCTGACACTGCTCCTGCAAGAATGGAAGGTCGGTCATGTTTCAGAAGCTGATGTATCTGCGGCACTCATTGCCTAACCCTTTATGTCCGCCATAGGTAGCGTGAGAAACTACAAATATCAGGTGTCCTATAACATACATAGTGAGAGCCTCCGGTCCGGCTTGCCTCTTAAAGAAGCCGGACTTCCGGAAATCAGCCTTTCAACGGCCTCCGGATTGCGCTGAGGCGTCTTCAGCTCGCGCGAGTGCCCTTAATAATTTCGTCTGCATTAGGAGGGTATTTGTGTCTACTCTGGGCGGCAGCAGGAACAGTAGCACCCGAAGCTCGCTCTTCGAGGATAGTTCTGTTGCCAGACTTCGTAGATGCTCTGTCTGGATCATTTATTCACCCCTATGCTACTGAGCGCCAACAGTAGCTCGTTCGGATCCGTCTCGCCTGAAAGATCCATCAAAGCGAATCGATTATCAGTTGCGAAGGAAATTACGTTGCCAACATTGAGAAATTTTGGTATTATCACACTATTGGAATGATTGTTGTTTAACCGTACGACCTTTAATTTTTTGCCAAACATGAAAAGGTTAGATAAACTATTTGAATTAATATAGCTCGAAAATGTTGTCAGGCAACATTTATGCACAGAAAACGCAATTCGACAAAGCCGGCGCTCCCCGATTGGTTGTTTGCGCACAGGGAAAGTGAGAAATTCCATCCGGGATTGCTGGGATCGCTCAGACTGTCGACTAACGTTTCTCGTCGTGGCCGCCCCATTGGCATCGAAACCCCTTCGGTTGCCTTGCGAGTTGTGGAATGTATGAATGCTCTTGGTAGGCGTGTTGCAGAATCCGCCGATGATGAGAGTAAGTTGCTGGTTTTCGGTCAGCTGCCAATAACCGGTAACGGCCCTTTCACGTCCGACAGCATTGAGCTCGAATTCACCGGGCGGTACAGTTGCGGCCGGAAGGTTGCAGGCATGTCTGTAAGGCGTGGCCTCGAATGGCTATTGGCACACGACGCCGTCGTCGACAGGCCGCTGTATCTGTTCGGGAAGAAAGGATACAGGCACGGACGGGGATATTCATTCAGACCTTCTTTCGACAGCAGCATGACCTTTTCCGCGAGCGCCGCTGTCTTTCAGCTAGCGGACGAACTGGCCGAGTTCGGTACACTTCTCGATATTGCATTTTACTTCATGAATTGCAGACGAGATGATTTTGAGAAGATTATCGGCGACCAGTGGGAATCGATAGCTGCAGACATGCCATATCACTTGAGGGAAATAGAGGAATGGCTGGAAGCGGTTTTTCAGATTAAACGCGAAGGACGAAAATGACACACCTGTCAGCCGTTGTGTTTTACCGCTATCCTTCCGTCTAACAGTTCATGCACTATTTCCCATCCCTCTTCCACGTACCGTTCAAGCTCGAGCGCACCGACCAGTTTCTGCCTGAAACCGCCGTTATGTCCGCTGCCGTTCCCCTGTCCGCCGCCGTTTGTCGCACCGAACCCTTTTCTGAGCATCTCTTCCAGCTGCTCGTCGCTCAGTTTTGAGATATCCACCGCCTCTATCTCTCTGTCGTCATAGTGTGCCATTTTAAGCAGGGCATGTATCAGCCTCTTCTCGATCGCATGCTCCTCCTTCTGTGGAATTGTTTGCAGGAACTGCTGGCATTTCAGGTAAGACGCACGCATGTCCTCCACCAGGCTGTCCGGCATACTCTTGTTCACAGTGTAACGAGCCTCCATGCTCCCGCTGTGCCCCATCCAGTGAACTCTATAGTCATGAGGCAGTCCAATCTTGCTCTCTGCCAGAAGCAGCTGCGTGTCGAAGAAGCTCCTGAGAACATATGGCCGGTGTTCGAAGCCCGCCTTCCTGATTGCATTACGGACGCCGTCGCTCACCTTTATCGTTGTTATGAACTGCTTGCCCTCCAGCCATTTCGGGCTGATGACTGAACTGTCTGCCGTCAGCTTCTCACCTCCCCTGATGCGTTCCTCAAGATACTCTTTCAGATAGCCGCATCCTTCCTCCGACAAGAATGTGGTGTACCTGTTCCTGGTTTTGCTGAGTTCCATGGGAATGACGATTATGGCAGGGATTTTCTCGAAACTGACCGTCTTCCCCTCTATCTTCAATTCCGGCAAGTCCCTCACCCTGAGACCGTTGTCCCCGAGATAGCTGCCCAGCACACCGGGGCGAAGGCCCGAGTGTGCCATGAGCGCGACGCTCACCCTGTCCCTCTTCGTCGCTGAGAGCAGTATTCTCCTCAGTTCATCCTGCGTCGGCACACGTTCGCCGTCGACGGTCGGCCTGGAATTTGACAGGCGCACCGTCAGCTTCGTCTTCAGCGGCTTTCCATAGAAATTGAGCCATGACCTGACGGCCTTGAGGACGGAGTTCAGGTATCCAGGCGACACCGTCCCCTCCTTCTCGCCGATGTAATCCAGAAGACGGTTGCCGAGCGCCTTCTGATTCATCCTGACAAGATCCTTCGGCAGCAGTTTCGTGTCCTCCCTGAAATTGCCGAGACGCCTCAGGTACACGTCGGCCGTTATCTGTGAACCCCGGGCGACGTTCAGGTACCACCTTCTGACGTCTTCGTCCTGCAGCAGATAGCCATGCTTTGAATCCTGCCCTGTGCCTCTTCCGCGGGGGCTGACTCTTTTTGTCATGAATCAGTGATTCTCAGCCCAATATTTAACGGTTTAGAACGATAAATGGATTGGGTCCGCCCAGATTTGAACTGGGGTCACCAGCTCCCAAAGCTGGAAGGATACCAAACTACCCCACGGACCCGGCGGACGCAAATTATGTTTTCCTCTTATAACTTATGTGCATGAATTCCAAATTGGCACTGCATGGCGCTGATAACACATTTTACGCCTGTTCCTCGTTGTCCCGGATCAGGGTTTGTTTCAGCTTTCGGAGTGCTATACCCCTGTGCGAAATTTCATTTTTTTCGGAAACACTGAATTCTGCGAAGGTTCTACTGCTGCCCGCAGGGCAGAAAATCGGATCGAAACCAAACCCGCCGTTCCCGCGCGCTGCATAGGCTATGTTCCCATGGCATGCTCCTTTAAAGGTCCGGGCCTTACCGTTGCTGAATAGGCCAATAACCGTCATGAAGACAGCTTTCCTGTCACTAATGCCTTCCATTAATTTTAGTATTCCGTCGTTCCCCACCGTTCTGTAGGCATGTGAACTGTAAACCCCGGGGAATCCCTTGAGACCTTCGATGAACAGGCCGGAATCATCGATAACAAAAGGCGGATCCGCCTTTCCATTCAGCCACTGCATACCAAAGACAACCACCTCCTCCAGGCTGTCGGCCTGTATTTCGGGATACCGCGCATTCAGCCTTTGAATTCTGATATCTGATACTGACAACGCATCCGTACACTCCCTGAATTTTCCGTCATTTGTTGTGATTACAGTAAGCGCTTTCACGTGTACCGTGCCCTGGATTGTATTTCATCGGCCTTCTCGAGAATTTCGTGCTTTCCGCCGTTCCTCAGATATGCGTCCTCTATCAGACCTAGCTCAGATTCAAACTCCGTGTGCGTAGATCTGTAGACCTCCCTCAGTAGCCTGATATCGACTCCCATCGTCTCTTCGTTAGCAGACCTGGAAGCGAACGAAAAATCGATAAAATATAGAAGACCGTTGCGCACTATGACATTCGATGTTGTTATATCACCATGGGAAATGCCTGAGCTGTGCATCAGCCCTATCGAGGAACCGAGCAGCGCCTCAAGCAGAATCCGGTATTCCCTGTCCGCTTCATAGAGCAGCTGGTTAAGTCTTCGGCCGTCAATGAATTCCATGACTATCCTTCCCTCGTCCTCATCCACGTCATATATTCTTGGAACATTAAGCCCGGCATTTCTGGCCGCCACCATACACCTGGCCTCATTTCTGATTCGCTGCACAGTAATTCTCCTGTCAAGCCTTTCATCACGATAGGATTTGCGGACCCTCTGTTTTACGACTGCCTTGCGCCCGAGGAAATATGTGCGGCTTATCCGCGCTTCAGCACCGATCTTCAACACGTCATCGTTCAGGATCATGTCATCATTTTCCCAGTGCGGACGATATATCTTCGATCAGATCCTCGCAATCTTCAACGCCAACCGAGAGCCTGACGAGGCAGTCGCTTATCCCCCTCCCACGCCTCTCGGCAGGGGACATCTGTCTGTGCGAAGTCTGCGCCGGAATAGTCACTAGCGACTCGACACTTCCAAGACTCGCCGCAACCTTTGGTATTTTCAACTTCCTGATAAAGCGTTCTGCGTCCTCCATCCTCCTGCCGACTTCGAACGAAACCATCCCTCCGTAACCTTTCATCAATCTCCTTGCGATATCATGCCCTTCGTGAGATGGAAGACCAGGATAGAGCACCCTTCCTATGCCCTTGCAATCCTCCAGGAATCGCGCAATAGCCATCGCATTCTCGTTTTGCCTTTTTACCCTGAGTTCAAGAGTCTTCATTCCGCGATCGAGGAGATATCCGGCAAAGGGATCCATGCTTCCGCCTAGAACCGACTGCATTTCCCTGATCCTTCCTACGATTCCGCTTCCTCCGGCCACCATTCCGGCGACAATGTCAGAATGGCCGGATAGATATTTTGTCGCGCTGTGGAGAACGATGTCCGCGCCAAAACTATGGGGGCGCATGTTGACAGGCGAGGGAAAGGTGTTGTCTATGATCGTAACCAGACCGTGTTCATGCGCAACGCTGAAAATGCGTTCAATATCGTATATGTCGAGAGTAGGATTTGTCGGTGTTTCCACGTAAACGGCCCTCGTATTCTCCTTTATCATGGTGTCGATACTGTCCACGTCATTCCTGCTGAAAAATGATGCACTGTGGCCGAGCGAAGGCAGAATTTCAGTGAATAAAGAGAACGTACCGCCATAAAGATCCCTTACTGAGATAATGTGCCCTCTTGTCTGCATTATTTCGAGAACGGCGGTTGAAATCGCGGCCATCCCGCTTGAAAATGCAACTGCATCCTCTGTCCCCTCTATCATGCTGAGTTTCCGTTCCGCCACCCTGACAGTGGGATTCATAAGCCTGGTGTAGAAATAGGGTGCCTTTGCGTCTGTATAGCGCCCGTCCCTGTCTATTGCATAAGGATAGTAAAAAGTAGATGCCTGAAATATTGGAGTCGTCACCGACCCGGTCATGTAATCAGTCATTTCTCCCGCATGGACGCATGACGTTGCCAGCCTCTCCGCCCGCAGCTTTGCAACTTTTTTCCCGGACAAAAAGACAATCTCCTCAACTTCAATTGCGGATTCAATACTTTACAATTTCTGTATGTATGCATGCAGACGGTACGATATTATTGATTTTCATATTTCCATATAATTGCGGCTGCAAGAATCGCATCAGCAGGCAGATCATTCCCTCAGGCAATAACGGCAGAGGGGGAAAGGTAGTCAAAATCGCACTTCTCATGACCGGCGGGAACAGTTTTGAACTTCGCCGCCAAACCTGACTGCGCGCTGATTTGTGTTGTAGTGCTTCTGATGCATTTATTTATGAAAGAAGTCATCAACCGCACCGTGGTCAAACTCTCAACCGGCTCTGCCAAGATAGACAGGCTACTGGATGGCGGTTTTGAGTCGTCGACAATTACCCTTCTTTACGGGGAAGGCGGAAGCGGCAAGACAAACCTGTGTCTGCTTGCCTCAAGGAATTCCGCGCTTACAGGCAGCAGGATAATATATATCGATACAGAGGGCGTTTCGATGGACAGGCTCAGGCAGCTCTCCGGCACGAATTTCGACAGGGTCTCAAAGAGCATACTTTTTTCCGCTCCGAACGATTTCAGGGAGCAGACAAAACTCATCGAGAAGGGCATCAAGCTCATCGAAGTAAGAGGTAAAATAAGCCTCATTGTTGTCGACAGTCTGACTATGCTATTTCGTTCCTATAGAACAGAAGAGCTGGAAGACAGGAAGGAACTGAGCGAACAGCTCACGATGCTTCTTTCCGCAGCCAGGAAGTATGACATACCCGTAATTGTCACATCGCAGGTTTATACGAACATCGATAAGGGAACATTTGAACCGCTTGGAGGTCATGCGATCAATCATGCTGCCAAGACGATACTTTACCTCGAAAAGGTTTCCGGCGGCGGCAGGAAAGCAACACTAATCAAGCACAGATACCTGCGCGACGCCGAATATGTCGATTTCAGGATCACACAGGCCGGTATAGAGTAGAGGGCACCCAGCCCGTCTCATCCGGACGTTGCGGATGCGCTGATTGTCTCAGTTGTCGCGCCTGACGCTGTAATCGATGAGATCCAGAAGCAGATCCTTTGCTTCAGAGGATTTGAGGGACGATGCACGTTCCTTGGCCTCTCTGACATATTCCAGCGCAAAATTTTTCGCGTATGACACAGCGCCACATTTGTGCAGCAGCCCGACTGCCTCCTCTATCGACTTCCTTGATGCCTTCTGGTTGCCCAGAACACTCAGGAATGTCTTCTTATCCTCTCCCTTCATATGGCTGAAGGCATAGACGACCATGAGGGTCCTTTTGCCCTCCCTGATGTCACCTCCGAACGGCTTCCCTGTCTTGCCCTCCTCACCTTCAAGGTCGAGCACATCGTCCCATATCTGGAAACCGATGCCCATGAGGTAACCCATGTCTCCCATCGATCTTATCTGCTCCAGCGGCGCCCTTGAAATTATGGCACCTGTTCTTGCCGCGGTGAAGTACAGCCTGGCCGTTTTCTTGTCTATCATTGAAAGGTAGTCCTTCACTGTTATATCGGATCTCTTCTCAAATTCCATATCCATCTGCTGACCCTCCGCAACTTCCCTGACTGCCAGAGCGGTGTCGCCGACAATAATCCGCAGGAGGGCGTCCTCTATCTGCAGACTGCATATCTGCTCAAACGCAAGGGCAAACAGCGCGTCTCCGGCAACAATTGCAGTAGGAACATCGAATTTCTTGTGAACCGAAGCAATACCGCGCCTCAAATCAGATCTGTCCATAATGTCGTCATGGACCAGCGTGAAATTGTGTATGAGCTCAAGTCCGACACCGAAGGGAATGGTCGCCTCTCCGTCGCCTGATATGGATTCGGCCACAAGATACGCAAGCAGCGGTCTCAGCCTCTTTCCGCCGGCTAGAGGGTAATGCTTCATTGCCTCCCTCAGTGTCTCGTTGTCACCGACAGCAAGGCTCTTCTCAAGTTCTCTGTTTATGCTTGTCTTTCTGCCCGCCAATCTGTCCATCAAACTCATTTTATCTACTTCCGCTTCCGATATTTTCAGTAACTTTCATTGGGCCGTGGACGAAATCCACTCCCATGTTCTGCCGCTTAGCAGGCAGCCCTTTCCTGCCATCCTCTTCACATCTCTGGCACCGGTCAGGAACATCGCGACTTTCAGCTCTTCCAATATGCCCGAAAGTGTATTCATTACTGCCCTCCTCCCTTCGGTCGCAGGCCCTATCAGCGCTCCCGCCAGTCCAGCACAAGACGCCCCGATGCAAATAGCTTTTGCTGCGTCAAGCCCATTCCTGATACCACCAGTTGCCACTACCGGCAGTCCCACGCTGGACTGGATGACGGAAACTGGGGTCGGTATCCCCCAATTCCAGAACACACTGCCCAGTTTCTCTCCAAGCGCGTTTCCCTTGCGTCTGGCTCTGTGATATTCGACTGCAGACCAGCTTGTTCCTCCGAGACCGCCGACATCGATTGCGGCAACACCGGCCCCTTTGAGTTTCAATGCAACCTTACGGCTTATTCCGCCGCCAGTCTCCTTCGCCATCACCGGCACCTCGCCGGCTATCTCCCGTATCGCCCTGAGGACACCCTTAGCTGCCCTGTCCCCCTCCGGCTGGACAACCTCCTGCAGGTAATTCAGGTGAATTGCAAGCAGATCTGCATCTATCATTTTCATGGCCTTCCTGGCGTCCTCGAGGCCGTATGCCCTCTTCCCTGACTGTCGCACGAGCTGCGGAGCACCGATGTTTGCAATGACCAGAGGTATGTCATAGTCCGACACAACGCTGTATGTTCTCTCCAGGTCGCTGTTCTCTATTGCTGCTCTCTGGCTGCCCACACCCATCGGTATGCGCAGCTCCGAAGCGGCCTCGGCAAGATTTCTGTTGATCTTAAGCGCCCTGTCAAACCCGCCAGTCATGCCCGAGATTATTATGGGTGCCGCGATCCTTGCACCCATGAATCTTGTTTCCAGCGATATGGAATCGAAGTCCATCTCAGGGAGCGAATTGTGCACGAGGGTTATATCATCCCAGTAATTGAAGTTCGCGCGGACTTTTTCGTTCATCACAATATCGATATGCTCCCCTTTTCTCTTCTCGGTAACTCCATTCGAAGAACTTTCTGGCACAATATCACAATTCCGTTGCATTAATTCCGGCGGTTTCATTACAGGATTAATGCCCTGTGAATAAAAGTTTCGTAACTGCTACCAAAATGGTCATGAAACGAACGAGCGGAAATTCAGTCCTGCCGGGTTTCCCAATCCACAGGACATGGGGAGGCAAACACCTCCTCCCTGAATTTCTTCCTGAGATCATCAATTGACACAAGTTTTCCATTCCGTTCGACATGCCAGAATGACCAGCCGTTCGATTCCGGTTTGCCTTGCAGGCGGGCGCTCACATAATGGATGCTTCCGCTCACATTGCCGGACAATATCGCTCCGCCTGCGAGAATCGTCGCAGAGTGCTGCCTGTCCTTTGAATATAGCGTTTCCCCTGCCGCCGCATATCCATTCGAAACAAGGCTTCCGAAGGGGATCCTCGCTTCCCGCCGTTCCATTGGATAGGCGAGTATGCCCGGAGGATGCGGTGCCACAGATGCAAGACGTTTGAGCGCGATGCGTGCGTATGTCTCATTACGTTCGATCCCGATATATCTTCTTCCCAGCTGTTTTGCCGCAATGAGTGTAGTGCCTGTGCCGGCGAACGGATCAAGCACGAGGTCTCCAGGACTCGATGTGGAAAGCAGTACGCGCATCAACAGTTCAAGCGGTTTCTGCGTGGAGTGTGCCTTTCTGCCGGCTGACATGATTCTCTCTTTCCTGCCGCATATCGGAATCTCCCAGTCGCTCCGCATCTGGAGCCCGTCATTGTAGGCTTTCATTGATTTATAATGGAATGTATATTTCGAGCCTGCATTTTTAACCGCAAGGATCAGTGTCTCGTGCGCATTGGTAAACCTTGTTCCCTTGAAATTCGGCATCGGATTTGTTTTAATCCAAACCACGTCATTGAGTATCCAGAATCCCAGATCCTGCATAATTCTGCCAATGCGGAATATATTGTGGTATGTGCCGATTACCCAGATAGCACCGTTTCGTTTCAGTATTCTTCTGCACCCGGAGAGCCATCTGCCGGTAAATTCGTCATACTCCCCGAAGCTGCCGAACCTGTCCCATTCATCCCTTACCGCATCAACCACTGTCTGGTTGGGTCTCAGCAGCTCACCGTTCAGTTGCAGGTTGTAGGGCGGATCCGCAAATATCAGATCGACCGATTCCGGCGGAAACCGCTGCATTATGTCTGAACAGTCACCCTGCAGTACGTTATTCACATTCTCTTCAATAAAAGATGAATTTGCCAATCCTATCCTGCTGAGACATTCAATGGAAATTATTAAACCTAGTCACTTCCCCCGGACCGCCTGCTCCGGATCGTGAATAACGGGGGATAACTTCGGTCGATGTAACGCGCCTGCCCGAAAGCGCTCTTTCCAGTCTTGTCCGGACCTTGCCGTTAATGACGAGAGTCCTTCCGCTGTTCTCCGCAATGTCAAAAAGAAATTTCAGCTTTCCGCCCATTTCGCCCGTGACATCGTGAATGTACTGTGCGTCCGTATTCACATACTCAGACCCGCTCAGTCGCCTGACCAGTCTCGCGTCGCCTGACAATTTCGGGTTCGAGTCGAAGACGCCGTCAACGTCTGTGCAGAAGACCGAGATTGCCGGTTGCAGCGCAATGCTCAGCGACAACATGACTGCATCACCGGAAAGTATGCCGAATGTTTTGCCCATGTCTATGACTGCATCACCAAAGGACACCGGCACAATGCCTGCAGCAACGCACCTTTCCAGCGCCTCTGTCTCCGTTTTTACCACAATGCCGTCACGCACCTTTAAAAATGTCTCGGGTGGAAATGAAATGGCTGGAATCCCCTCGTCGACAAGATTCCCGACAACCCTGGCGTTCAGATCCCTCATGTCGTTCCTGACCTGCGCGAACCCGGCGAGCTGATATCTCTCCTTGAAGCCAGCAGAAAGTCCGTATTTCTTTGCCCTTATATGCCCGAATGATCCTCCGCCATGCACCAGAACCAGCCTTCGTCTCCCCCCCTTAAGTGCATATCCCTTAACTTCTGAAGCGAGTCTTCGTCCATCCAATTCTGAAAAAGACCGTAGCCTGGACTTGTTAGTCAGAACGCTCCCGCCCAGTTTGACAAGTGCAATTTTGAATTCCGAATGACCGTTCATCGGGCTAAATGAATGTGGAGGTTGCATAAAAACAAGTTGCAGGACCGCGACGGCCTGGCTGCACAGTTCACATCGTCCTGCAGTCCTCTTACTGTCCATAAAGTGCCGTTGTTACCGGCTTTCGCAAAACCGCTTGGACAGGGAACAGATGTTTTAGCTCCTGACGGTTTCAGCGCTTCCGAAGCTCGCGATTTCAGTCAACAATGTCGACATGAACACTGGCAGTTTCCGGCTATTTGATGCCAATAGACTCCGCCGACTGGATTCCAGCAGATCGAAAGAGACCCGGAACACGCTTTGACTGCATTTATGCCGCCTGCAACGTTACCCCCATCATGCTCAGTAACAGGATATTCATGCAAGCGTCATACATCTTTACGACTCATCAGGATGCGCTAATCGTGGCCAATACAGGTGCGCGGATTTCCACAGAAGCAGGCAATGTCGAAGGGGATGGCTGCGGATACAGTGTGTCCTGGCTGAAGGAGGCGAAGCCGCATTCACATCAGCCAATTTCCATAAAAGCGGCTGCTCTGATATAGGATTTGAAGGACCTGTGCTTTGTTTCCAGGAGGAGGGGAGTGCAATCTCGAATTCAGTGATGATGTCGCTGAAGAGTTTAAGTGGCAGCAGTCTGCGCTTCAATCGCGCACCTTTCTTTGTCTGAACAGCTTCATCAGGGAATAGTGCACCTGCTGATATGCACTATGCGACAGTCCGTGTTACAAAAGTTAAAGTAGTGACCTTGATAAGGTGTCATCGAAAACAAATCTTACAGGTTGCACGGACCGGGAATTTGTTCCGACAGGAGACTGGAAAAATGTACAGGAAGGAAATCATCACTCCGGAAGAAAGGGAAAAACTGCTCGAAAATCTGGGAAACAATCTGCCGTACGGCCTGAAGGCAAACATCTCGGGCGTCTGCATAAAGCTGAACACAGATATAGACTACTGGGCTGACGAGTGGAGAAGAAACTGGTTTCCTATAATGCACACCATACATTCCCATGGAAGGCTTTTCGTACGGAACATAGGCGGGGAGGAGACAGTTAAGTATGATCCGCTGAGCAATACTGCCTTTCTCCTTGACACGGACTATTACGGCTATGTCAAGAGTATTGCCCTTGCAATCGCAGGGGATGTGATGGAGGAGAACCATGACATCTATTCAATACACGGTGCCTGCCTCGACGTGGACGGACACGGCGTTTCCATCATTGCGCCGTCAGGGACGGGTAAGACAACAACAGCATACGGGCTGATGAGGCTTAAAAATGTCAGGTTCATAGGCGATGACTGGCATTTCTTCCGTTTTTTCAACGGCGACGTCATTGCCTACGGTTCAGAGAATGAGTCATACATCCGCGCAGACGTCGGCGACGTGTGGCATGAATATGAAAAACTCGTCAAGATTGCAAGATTCGACAACAAGGACAGGGCCGTAGTCGATATAAGCCGGATCGTCGGGCGCGGAAACATAAGGGACAGCGTCCCGCTGAAACACGTCATACTGCTTAAAAGGGACAGCAGGGACAGGGAGCCCGTACGGAAGATGGATGCAGAGGAGGCGCTTGATTATCTCGTGAAAAACAACTTCTGCAATCCGCATTTTCTTGTTCAAAACGAAAGAAAGCTGAAATTGAGAAAGAAGGCATATGGAATGCTGCTAAAGCAGACGGACGTTTATCTGCTGAATACGATAGAAACGCCTTTGCAGAGCCACATGCGAGTGAGGAAAATACTCGGCATACCGAAAAACGCAACCCTCAGGCCTCTGTGAGCGAGGGATTCAATCCTCCTGCCATGCATCTGATGTGCCTGAATGCGCATTGCGGACATCGGACAGCTTTCCGAGCTTCCTCAATCTGCTGTTGACAACGGCATATATCACAGCATCCCCGCTATCCCTCCCCTTCAGATACGGACTCTGAAAGCTCCACCAGTCTGAGATTACATCCGTTCCGAGAGCAAAAGGGCTGAAAGCCGGCAATATCAGGAGCGGGTTTCGCCTGAAGTAAACGAAAGCAGGGAATTTGACTGAAGCACTCACATTGTCAACTATCCTGATGGACGGATGCTCATGGCCGATGACGATCGTCCGATCACCGCTGGATGGCACAAGCATGTCGCCATGAGAAAATTGGCAGTTGCCTATGCTGGCCGATCGCACCACCCTGATTCCGTACCTGCTGGCGATGTTTAGAATGTAATTGTCGTGATTCCCTCTCACGATCAGGACTCTGCATTTGCTGGTAAGAAGCGAGAAGAGCCTCTTGATCTCTATCCATTCCTGCGGCGTGTTTCTGCTGAATTCATGCTTCACATCGCCGTTTATCAGAACAGTCGAGGGGGAATAGTCCTCGATGATTGTACTCAGTCTCTCCTCCTCAATCTTCAACTGCACTCTCGGTAGATGCACGCCTTCAGACTCGAGATACATCTCGAATCCAAGATGCAGATCGGATATGCCTACTGTCTCTTCGTCAGGTATGTAGACAAGGCCGAGACCGCTTATTATCAGATTGTCATTCAGACGGTATTCCCTGTTCATGCCTCTACCTTCGCATCCTATTGCTCCTTAACCTAAAACTGTGACTGTTCGGCGTCGCTTCGGGCCGGTCCGGGAAAACTTAATCTATGACATCCTCTGGAAGACTGGAGAACAGTTGATTCTGAATGATGCGCAGTACATTCATAATATTCGGCGGCATTGGAGTCGCAAGGGAAAGGGGTCTCTGGAGAAATGGATGCATGGACTGGAATGACCTTCCTGAATCTGGAATTTCCGCGAGCCCGCGTTTACGGCATGAAATGGAGGAAGCGGAGAACGCCTTCAAAAGGATGGATGCGGTCTATTTCGCCAGACGTCTCAGACCCGCCGAACGGTGGCGCCTGCTGTTCGATTTTGAAAACTCATGCGCGTTTGTGGATATCGAAATGGACGGCTATGGAAAATATGCGAATCCGGCGATTGTTGGAATTTGCAGGAATAACAGCTACTCCTTCCTGCTGAAGGGAAAGGATCTGAACAGGAAGAATATCGCCGAAAAGCTTGGAGATTCAAAGATTCTTGTATTCTATAACGGTGCGAGGCATGATCTTCGTTTCCTGAAACGACTGTTTCCGGATATCGAAGACAGTTACGCAGCCGTGGACCTACTTCCCATCGCAAATCAGCTGGGCTTGAGGGGAGGTCTGAAAAAGATTGAAAGGGAACTCTGCATCAAGAGAAGCAGGATTGTAGAACTCTCCGTCAACGGCAGAGCTGTGCAATTGTGGAAGTCATGGACAAGAACGGGGCGAAGAGCATTTCTGAACATGCTGACATTATATAACAGCGAAGACACCTGCAACCTTTATCCACTGTCAATGAAGATAAGGGATATGATGTGTTCCGAGTACATGGAGGGGTACTGAATGAATGCCCAGAGGCTTTTCACCGAAGAAGCCAAACGTGTTGCAAGAGCAGTGAAGGAGGCTAGCAGGATTTCCATATTCACGCATATAGATGCGGACGGCATCACCTCCGGATCTATCGCTTACGAGACTGCACGAAGGCTTTCGATTCCTGTCGAAATAAGCTTCCTCAAGAAACTCGACGACAGGGCTATCGAACTTGTCAAATCCAAGAAAGACAGCCTGGTTTGGATGAATGATCTCGGCTCCGGTTATCTTTCCAAATTCTCGGGCATGAACATGGTGATAGCGGACCACCATGAACCCGAAATCGAAAATCCGCTGACGCTTGACAACGGCAGTTTCAAGCTCGCAGAAAGCACGATTCACCACCTCAATGCCCACCTTTTCGGCATAGAAGGTTCCACTGAAATATCTTCATCCACTACAGCATTCTTTATTTCAAGAGCTGTTGACAGCAGAAACAGCGATATGGCCGCGGTTTCCCTGGTCGGAGCTGTCGGCGATCTACAGGATTCAAGGTACGGCAGACTTACGGGACTGAACAGAATCGTACTGGAGGAAGCTGTCTCTGCAGGAAGCGTCAGGATACTTCGCGATGCAAGATTCTACGGAAAGGAAACAAGACCGCTGAGCAAGCTGCTGGAATACTCTGTTGATCCGCCGATTCCCGGCATATCTTCCGAGCCCGGTGCGTCCGTACGAATGCTGGATTCCATTGGCGTGAGCTACCGCGAAGGCGGGAAGGAAAGGACATGGAATGAGATCTCGGCCGATGACAGAAGGAGGATCGTATCATTCATAGTCCAGAGCCTGATAGCCGATAATGCTTCTCCGGAACATATCAACGCAATAGTTGGGGAAACATACATAATCACGGATCCAAGAGCAGAAGAAGACACTAGAATGCCAAGGGATGCGAAGGAATTTGCAACGCTGATCAATGCTTGCGGCAGGTATGAGAAATACTCAACCGGTCTCGAATTGTGCCTGGGTGTAAGGGGAACTGTTTTGGACGAAGCAATTTCACTGCTGCAGGAGCACCGGAAAAATGTGGCGAATACAATAAAGATGGTCAAGCTGGAGGGGTTGAATCAGATGGGCAGTCTTCAGTACTTCCACACCAGAGATAGAGCACCGGACTCGATTGTCGGAACAATTGCAGGCATAATGATGAAATCCAAAGAAGTCGACGAGACAAAGGTTGTAGTAGGTTTTGCCTATTCCGAGGGAAAAGTCAAGGTTTCATGCAGGGGAACCACGGAGCTTGTTCAGAATGGTCTTAATCTGTCGGATGCTGTAAGGACTGCAGCTGAACGGGTAGGCGGAGTGGGCGGGGGGCACAGCATAGCGGCAGGTGCAACAATTGATACGGGCAGGGAGGAAGCCTTCCTCCTGGAGCTCGATGCAATTCTCCATGAGCAGCTCAGGCCGGATGCCGTTCAGACGTCAGTGCCGGATAAGCCAGAGTAGTACTGCCTTCTGCGCGTGAAGCCTGTTTTCCGCCTGGTCGAATACGACGCTGTTCCGGCCATCGATGACATCGTCCGTTATTTCAAGGCCTCTGTGAGCGGGAAGACAGTGCATTACTATCGCACTCTTCCGTGCCTGTGAAAGCAGCCTGCTGTTGATCTGGAATTTGCCGAATATCTTTTCCCTTTCTTTTTTTTCGGATTCCTGTCCCATTGAAGTCCATACATCGGTATACAGTATGTCTGCATTCTTGGCAGCTGCATCGGGTTCAGTCACTATCTCCACTCTTGATTTATGCTCGAGCGCTATTGATGCGGCTAGCTGGCTTATTGCCTGTGGAGGAGCGTATCCTGGGGGTGTGGCGGCAATGAAATGTATTCCGGTCATGGCGGATCCGAGCATGAGTGAATTGCATACGTTGTTACCGTCTCCGACATAGGCAAGTTTCAGACCCTTCAGCCTGCCGAATTTCTCCTGTATGGTCATCAGATCGGCAAGTGCCTGACAGGGGTGCTCGAGATCATCGAGGCCGTTTATCACAGGAACGGTGGCGCTTGTGGCCAGCTCCTTCATGATTCTGTTTTCAAATGCTCTGTACACTATTCCGTCCACGTACCTGCTCAGGACTCTTGCAGTATCGGAGATCGTTTCCCCTCTTCCGAGCTGCATATCTATAGAGTTAAGGAACAATGCGTTTCCGCCGAGCTGGCTCATTGCCACCTCGAACGAAACACGCGTCCTTGTAGAGGGCTTCTCAAAAATCATTGCCAGTTGTCTGTCTTTCAGCGGTTTTTCCCTGATTCTCCCTCCGCTGTTCTTCTGTTCGTTTTTGAGTTTCAGAGCGTTCCTAATCAGCGAATTGGCCTTTCCAGCCGCATCCGTAATGGATATCAAATCTCGTTTCATTGCCGATCGGTGTGCAACAGACATCTGTAGTTATAAACCATTTGTCTGCAACGAAACAAGCGTCGCATCCCGTCGGCGAGCGTGCAGTGGCATGGATTCCCGCAAATTCAAAATCAGACAACTCCTGGCGGGCGTTATAACTTGCGTCTCGAAGCTGCTGGCCAACAGTTGACATCCACATCACTGCATAGTGTAAGCCAAATTTTATTAACCAAACAGGAATGGTGGTTCAGTAGAAACTCAGTTCGGTGAATGCCATTGAAGGAAATTAATAAAAATCGGCTTGAACAGCTTTTCAGCGCCCAATATGTGATTTCATTCGACGTTGAGATATCAACAGGAAGGATAGTCTATAGCGTAAATACGGACGATGGCAGGAAACTGTATCTACTTGATCCACGAAGCGATGGGAAATACAGCTCATCCCTCCTTTCCGCTGAGGACAGATCTTATGTGTCGCTGAAATTGATCGGCGGGGGCAGCCATTTGCTATTCCTTGGCGACGTCGGTGGCGACGAGAAAAACGACATATTTGTTTCGACAATCAAGCCAAAGGATGGAAAATTCGTTCTTGGAGAGGTAAGAAACCTGACGCCTGATACAGATTACTCAATCCTGCCGCCTCTTTCAGTCGATGAGGCAGGAGGGAAGGCGGCATTTGTTTCCAACCGTGAAGGGGAATTCGCAGCATTTGTTATGGATGTGAAATCCTCCAAAATGAGCAGAATTACGCGCCATTCCTTCTCTGACAATGCAGCAGTTATCTCGCCGGACGGCAGATACGTTGCTGTTTCGTCCAGTCGCGAAGGTGAGGAGAATTGCATATCGGTACGCTCGGCGAAAGAGGAAGGGAGTGGCACCGGAAAGTTCCTCGAAATTGACGGAGTCGCCGTGGATGCTTCCACCCCATGCTGGGCCGGCGATTCTAAGACACTTGCATTTTCGTCAATGCAGGGTGACGCAGAAAGAGTAGGGATAACGGATCACAATCTTAACGGAATCCGATGGTTGACGGGTGAAGACGAAAATTGTTCTTCTCCAGTTTTCTCTGGAGACGGCAGGTTCCTCTCCTGTCTCAGGGAAGGAAGCGTCTCTCTTCTGCCCAAGATAATTGACCTGAACGGCGGTAATGTAATAGACACGGCAGATTTTCTCGGAGGATGGTGCTACAGGCACAATCTCAGTGCTGATGGAAAACAGATCTTCATGCTTGCCGAGGACACTGGCAGCCCCACGAACATCCGTCTTTTCGACACTTCATCAGGGAAAGGCAAATGGCTCACGCAAAGTTTTTCTTCTCCGGAAATCACGGACGGCTTCGTTTCGCCGGTAGAGGTGCGCTATCCGTCGGAACATGACGGGCTGGCAATTCCGGCCCTGCTCTACAGGGCAAAATCTGATTCGGACGCAAATGCAGCTGTCATTGCGATACATGGCGGACCAACCTGGAGGTCGTATGACAAATGGGATCCGCTGATACAGAGTTTTGTCCTAACCGGCATTTCAGTCATTTGTCCAAATTACCGCGGAAGTTCAGGTTACGGGAGGAAGTTCAGGGATGCAAACAGGTTTGTAATGGGATCAGCCGACCTCGCGGACTGCGTGGGTGCCTGGAAATACCTGACGGAAAACGGGCTTGCCTCCGGAAACAAAATTGCCGTGATGGGTGCGTCGTTTGGCGGTTACCTCACAATGTGCTCGCTCGTGTTTTATCCCGACAGATGGTGCGCTGGTTCGGCGACCGTTCCGTTCCTTAACTGGTTCACAGAAATGGAAAGTGAACGCGAGGACCTCAGATACTGGGACATCCAGAATATGGGAGATCCGGTGCGGGACTCAGACAGATTGAGGAGCGCGTCCCCTGTTTTCTTCCTGGACAGGATACGTGCCCCGGTGCAGATCATTGCAGGCGAAAATGATCCGAGATGCCCGCTTTCGGAGTCCCTTCAGGCAAAGGAAAAAATTGAAAAGATGCGAGTTCCGTTGGATTTTAAATTCTACCGGGGTGAGGGGCACTCGTTCGAAAAAATGGAAAATATCATAGACTCCCAGATGCGGACATATCGCTTCCTGTGTAAACATCTCCTTTCCGGTAATTAATGCGGCCTCTGGCGCATTTCCGTCTCACAAAGTCGTATCCCTGCTGCTTCCTGTGCACGGAGACGATTCCGCTACAGGACTGCCGACCAGAAAGCGTTGAGGGTGTTGATCATGTGTGCAGGGAACGGTTTTCAAATCGGAAACAGCTGAAGACTGAAGAGGCTATTTAAGTGTGGTCAGCCATGGCTACACCATGATCAAGCATGGGTTTATTGAAAAGGATATAACACCGGAAGAAGTCCATACGCTTGTCAGCAAACTTCTGACCGATGAAGGTTTTTCCATAACTTCAGATGAGGCAAATGACAACCTGTGGGATATTCATGCAAGAAAGTCGAACAGGGAGAGGATAGTACTCGGGAAGGTCAGGGACGTCGATGTCCTTATTGCGGGGAAGCAGGGGAAATTTGAAGTGCAGCTTCATGCAGGAATTTGGGGGAGGGATCTGGCTATACCGGCCATAGAGGGCATTGCAACTGCAGGTATTGCAACAGCCGCAGAGCTCCATTCAGGCCATGAATTCGAAAAGAGATTGTGGAAGGAGATAGTAAATAAGATAGACCCCACTTTGAAAATATGTGATATTGACGGAATGCTTTTCAAAAGCCAGGCGGAACTGGACGCACATGTTAAAGCGCATCAACAGCAGATGGCGGCACAGCAGAACTCCATGATGGGGCCAATGATGATGATGGGTGGCCTCGGTATGATGGGCATGATGGGTTATGGTATGTTTGGTGGAGGTATCGGCGGTCCCGGACTCTGGATTTGAGAAGTCGGTATTGATTCGATACCTCGAATCTAATGTGACATTCCTTTCTTCCGCGATCGTTTCCTGTCAGCCCAATGCGGCACAGGTGAAATGGCAGTAAGATGCCCGATTGCCGGTGTTTGGAGCGGAGAATGGCGCAGGAATTCACTTATTCCGCTGACAATATCGAGTCGTTGGCAGCAATGAATGCCAGACCTTTCATGAGAGACGGCCGAAGCGCTCATTGTCATGATATTTTCGGCTGAAAAATACCGCTCTGCTGGCCAAGTCACTGTAGCAACAAGCTATCCGTCTATGCGGGAAGGGCCTGACTCTGTTTTTTCTTCTGGAAGCAATGTTTTACTCTGCTTCAGAGCTGATATGCGCCATAATTCAAAGAATGGTTTTTGGCCGGAAGAGTATCCCGACTGCCCCGAAAGTGATACAGTGCCGGCAGAGATTTAATTATTGGCAAAATTGAAGTAATGCATTGATTCATGGATTATTTGGAGACGGCTCTATGCCCCCAATCGCAAACACCACGGATCTGTTGGGCGGAGGCCAATCCAAATTGGGTGGCAGGTCATGAAACACGCAAAGAAAGGAATCATCCGCTACGATGTAATGGCACTCGGAGTGATCTTCCTGTTACTGGCCATTTCCCTCTATCTCATTCCGGTTAAGACCTCTACCGTATTGACCAGCGATTCTTTCTTTGCTGTAGGCCGCAGCGGCTGGTATACGGCAGGTGAAATTGTCCTGCCTGCCGGTGATTCCCTGTACATCAGCTTCAGTTCCGATCTTCCTGTAACGGTTGGCTTTGCCAATGCTACTTCCTGGATTTTATTCGCAAATGGACATACCTCGACACTGAAGATTATAAGCGAATACAGCGGGCTCTTCGGCAAGTTTTCGGTAACAGCGCATAGGCAGGAGTCTCTTTTTCTGGTGGGCAACTGGTCTCCCCTTCAGAATCCGTTTTTCGACATGACAGTCACGGGTGTGGATATTCACGGCTTCCTGAATTATGCCCTGCTGTCCGCGGTGGCAGGGGTTGTCACAGTTGTAGCCGCGCTTTCCTACGAGACAGTGAAGGCACACCTCAAAAAGCAAATATGATTACTGCAGAAATAAAAAAGAGGAACCCAACAATTGCATAAACGCCTGTCAGCTTAAGTTGCTGCTTGTATATGTAATTGAGATCGTCATTTGAAAATGGCAGTCTGCTTTCTGCAATTTCACTAACGTACTTCTTCGCCCCAAAATCGTAAAAAGCACCGAGGAATATTACAACTATGCCGGTAATTGCAAGGACATCCGGCATGACAAGGGTATACGGGAACAGTCCAAGATAGTAAAGCGGAAGCGGGAAGGTCAGCATTATTGCCAGGAGCGCTAGCGGATACAATGAATACCGGATGAAAGCCTGTCTTGTCTGCTTCTTCGCCATTTCCAGCTGTATTTCTTCCTCATAATGCACACAGCCTGATCCACATCTCCGTTAATAAAATCGTGCACTCTACATAAGAAAAACTGTGCGGTATTCACGGGAAGGAGATACAGTACTCCCGGCTATATGGGCGGCCTAAAACGGTTATCACGACTGTCCCGGGGGTTCAAAACCCTCAAGTTCCTCCTGTGAGAAGTGACAGAGATACCAGTGATTTTTCTCGCTTCTGCGTGGTGGAACGTTATCCCTGCATATTTCCTGCCGGTAAACACACCTGTCGTAGAATCTGCATCCTTTCGGTACATTGACAGCGTTCCCAATCTCGCCTATTATTTTCAGTCCCTTCGGATTCCAGTTCGGTGTTGGAAGAGGAACAGCCTCAATAAGCGCCTTTGTGTAAGGATGCAGCGGCCTGCTCACCACCTCTTCGGCGTCACCCAGTTCTACCGCAACACCCAGATACATGACAACTATCCTGTCTGAGACATACCGCGCAGATGCCAGATCGTGTGTTATGTAGATTATCGTTATACCGTAATTTTTGCGCAGCTCAAGAAGAAGATTCATGAATCCGGCCCTGAGAGAAACATCGAGCATCGATATCGGTTCATCCGCGACAAGAAGATCCGGCTTGAGCACTAGTGCCCGCGCAGCAGCAACACGCTGTCTTTCGCCGCCGGATAATTCATGCGGATACCTGTTTATGAAATTCTCAGGCGGATTGAGTCTAACGACAGTAAGTGCCTCTTTGACCATCCGGAGTTCCTCATTTGGGTCCTTCGTTGTTCTGTGCGCGATTATAGGTTCCCTCACGATATCGAATATGGTCATTTTCGGATCCAGTGAATCATAAGGATCCTGGAAGATCATCTGTGTCTTTTCCCTGAGCAGACGCATCTCCTTCCTCCCTTTGCGCTCGGCAGAAACATCGAGCACGTGATCTTCGACGGAGGAATTCCGCAGAACATTGATATCCGGCGGCGACGCAAGCTCAGGCTGATTTGTAATTTTTACGGAGAGAATTACCTTTCCTGAAGTCGGCTTAATCAAGG
Source organism: Candidatus Sysuiplasma jiujiangense (assembly GCA_019721075.1). Lineage (NCBI taxonomy): Archaea > Methanobacteriati > Thermoplasmatota > Thermoplasmata > Candidatus Sysuiplasmatales > Candidatus Sysuiplasmataceae > Candidatus Sysuiplasma > Candidatus Sysuiplasma jiujiangense. Next base: position 11,885 of record JAHEAD010000020.1, on the reverse strand, counting down.
ATATGGCCGTCCTTCCGAATGTGGTTTTTCCGCTTCCGCTTTCCCCCACGACGCCCAGTATCTCGCCTCTCATCACTTCGAAACTGACATGATCTACAGCTCTTACCAGTCTTGCTGATCCAGGCCTGCTGAAAATGCGGCCGGCAAGGGAAGTCCTGAGATCGAAATACTTTGTGAGGCTCTCAACTTTCATAACTTCCTCTTCGGGCTTTGCATGTTTCATTATATCGGATGCTGCCTGTCGCGAGGAAGTCAATTCTCCCTTTCCGGCGGCAATATCTGATGCAAAATGGCATCGGCTGAAGTGCCCACCTGAGACCTTAACAAGTGGAGGATCCTCGATGCTGCATATGTCCTTCGCATACATGCACCGCGGGGCAAACCTGCAGCCAGCAGACATGGACATCAAATCAGGTGGAACACCAGGTATGCCGCGCATGAACGTCTTCTTTGCTGCAAGGGAAGGATAACTCTCCAGGGAAGCTTTCGTGTAAGGATTTACCGGGTTAATGTAGATATCTTCGATGCTGCCTATTTCCATTATTCTGCCTGCATAAAGGACGATCACCCTTGTCGCAAGCTGTGCAACAACTCCGATATCGTGTGAAATGATGACCATTGACTTGACCTGGTTCCTAACAGTTGTCTTCAGTTCGCCGATGATCCTTGCCTGCGTCACCACGTCGAGCCCGGTTGTCGGCTCGTCGGCGATGACCATGGTGGGATTAAGCGCAAGCGCCATCGCGATTACTGCTCTCTGTTTCATTCCGCCGCTGAGCTCATGAGGATATGAATCAAGGATCACTGGATTGAGACCCGCCTTCTTCACAGTCTCGGTTACCTTTTTCCTTATTGTTTCCTTATCAAAGTTTGTGTGTATGCGGTATACTTCGGCTATTTGTCTGTAGATGGTATAAACAGGATTGAACGCATTCATCGAACCCTGGAAGACCATCGAAACGGACTTCCACCGGATGTTGCGGAGTTTTTCGCTCAGGATCTTTGAACGTCTCCTTTTCATTTTCAGAAACGCCGCACCGGAAATATCAGGAGCGGAAACAGTCGTGTTAAGAAGCATTACCTCCCCCGTTACATGCGCGTTCTCCGGCAGCATGCCCATCATGGAAAGTGCCAGTGTGGACTTTCCCGAGCCGCTCTCACCCAGGATACCCAATATTTCTCCTTTCTCAATTGTGAGATTCACCCTGTCAAGAGCATTGAGTGTTCCGTCAGCGGTGGTAAAGTTTACCGAAAAATCTTTAATTTCGACTACAGGGGATGAAACTGTCTGCTTGGGCGTTACGTGAAGCATAGTTTCAGTTACCAAATCAGCGCCTCCTGAGACGCGGATTGACCACTTCGTCCAGTCCCCGCGATATGAAAACGAACATGAATATAAACGCAGTGAGTGTTACTGTCGGCGGAATGACCCACCACCATGCTCTTGCCACAAGAAAGAAATTAGTGTAAAATGGATTGAGCATTGCTCCCCATGTTGGTATGTCTGTCGGGCCAATTCCAAGCACCTGCAGACCTGAAATGCCCCCGACCGCCGCACCTATACCTATCGCCGTAAGGTACGCCAGCAGTGGTGTCATGTTTGAAAGCATGTGTCTTCGGAGGATCTGCATCGTCCCAGCTCCGCATGCCTTTGATGCTTCAATGAACGTACGGGAACGCAGCGATTTGACAACTCCGATGAGCGTGAATGTCGTGAAAGGCCAACCGACTGCGATGAATACGAGTATGATATTCAAAAGCGATTTGCTTCCAAGGATAGAGGCCATTACTATCACAAGAGGGATCGTCGGAATGAGAAAGATAATTAGCGAGAATGTTTCAAGCGACGAACCAACGAAGCCACCCAGATATCCTACGAGCATTGCAACTACGACGGATATCAGCAGCGTTCCAGCCGCTACAACAATTCCAACCTCCAAATCAACGGGAAAACTGGCGACCCACTGACTCCACAAGTCCTGCCCGTAAATGTTCGTGCCGAAGAGATAGACATTACCCGATGGAGAGTGCAGTGTCGGGGGGAGCGGATTCTTGTCTGAACCGACCATCGAGTACAGAACGAGTTTGCCATTACGGTTGTTGAACGCGAGGGAGTAACCTCCCGTATTCGCATTCGCGAGGAGCGACGGGGGGGAGTCCTGAGTCCCGGGAAGATAACTAGCATGCCAGAGGAAGGGATATTTGCCAACGATTGATGAAACAGAAACCATGGATCCCTGAGTGGAAAGCAAAACAAATGTCTGGGTATTGGGATCATACAGCGGCGAACTGAGGAAATCACCAGATACCACAGGTATCTTGATCTTGCCGCCTGCGTAAAGACGCCCCTGTCCACGTATGAGGTAGAAATGGTAATGGGTAACTGCGATAATCGAAGAAGGAAAGCCTGAGCTGCCGGGTGTCGTGGCAAAGGTCGTTATATCCGTCTTCGTAGTGTAAATGGTGTAAACGCTGCCGTTCAGCACATTTATGCCAAGCAGCCTATTGCCGGAGACGAACATCGCGCTGTTGTTGGGTGAGTTGAGAATCTGGTAATCTTGTGGTGCCTTTAGGCCGATCGTAGTATTGAGTGGCGAGGTGAAATTATCCTGCAGCCACGCTATTTTGCCCGTCACAGGATTCAGGCCGGCAATGGAATTGCTTCTTTCGACAAGAAGCGTTGCAGAGGATATCTTGCCAGGACTGTAATACGATCCCATGTAAAGCGGTTCTGCAGCTGTACCGTTTCCAGGAAGTGGAAGAGACCACATCAGCGTCATCGGATTGATGCCGTATGCCTCAAGAAAGGTGCCGCTCGAATTGCTGATTATGGCAAAGATCATTGCAGAGGTGAAACCATTGATTTCGGCGGAAGGGCTATTGAAAGGCACCCAGGGAGGAAGCGGAGCAGCAGTCGAAGGCGAATTGGTGTCCGGAGAAAGGAGGAGCGTTCCGTTCAATCTGACAGTCTCATTGTCCAAAACGCGTATCTTTCCGTATCCTGGTATTCCTCCAGACCATTCCAGCTCGCTGACTCTTATGCTGCTTATCCCTCCTCCAGTTGATGAGACCATCATGTAGTTGCTGTAGTTCAGTGTCGAGGTCGTGATCAGGGACTGGTAATTGGAGAGAGGAAAGACGCTTGCAGGAAATGCGAAGCCGCCACTCGGGACGGAAGCGTTCGCAATTTCGAAAACAGATCCCTCCGGGGTGTCCGGTGAAGCTCCGAGCCCTACAGCCACCACCCTGCCGCCCGGGGTGCTGACGTATACAAGATAACTGCCCGTAGGACTCAGAAGTGATGAAACAGGTGCGTAAATATTTGCGGCCGAATAGGTTCCTGAAGACACAACGGGAGATGCCATTTCCTGTGTTGCGACGTACGCGTCTATCTGCGGGGCAAAAAATGTCTCAGGGGGATGCATGGTGATGATTGGCGCGGCCACCGAGATTATGATGAAAAATATAAGCATGTAGAGTCCTGCTTTGCCGTAGGCCGATCTGTAGTAGAGTCTCCATTGTTTGCGCAGGTTGATGAGCGCAAATCGCAGTCTCATCCTGTAAAACCCTACATTTGATGCTTGGTCTTTGGAAGGCATGTGAACACCGCTAAGAGGCGCTTATCCTCGGGTCTAGCCACGCATGTATAAAATCAATGATAGAGTACGTGAGAATCACGACAAGAGAAATGATGAAAAGGGCGCCTTCACTTAGCGGATAATCCTCATTCAGCGCTGCAGTATAGATGAGAGAGCCGATGCCGGGCCACGAAAATATGACCTCAACAAATATGGCACCGCTTGTCAGAAACGCAAACTCGAGAGCCATCCTGGTAGAAACAGGTATCATCGCATTTCTGGCAGCATGCCTGAAGAAAATAGTCCGTTCTGCGACTCCCTTTGCTCTTGCAGTTGTGATAAAGTCCTCGCCCATGACAGAAACCATCGCAGCTCTCATTGTAAGGACATGGGCAGCCTCCTCCACCAGAACAAGGGAGAGCAGTGGAAGTGTCATTTTATAGAGCACCTTGGCAAAAATTGCCGGATAGTACATATGATACAGATCGTAGGTTCCGAACGATCCATTGACAGGAAATATTGGATAGAATGCAACAAAATACAGATAGAACAGTATGGCCAGTATGAAGTATGGTATGGAATTGAGTATCAGGTTTGATGTATTTATGACGGCTTCCTTCTTTTTGCCACGGTACCAGGTGGCGAGTATGCCTATCGGAAGGCCGATTACAAATGAAAGTGCAAGGGCGGTTCCCAGCAGCAGCAGGGAGTATGGAAGGGCATTAAGTATAATCTGCCAAACTGTTGCCTGTGAAAAGTAATCATAGCCGAAATTGAACGTGAACATATCCACCATATACACGACGAAATTGTGGAAATTCCACTTGCCGCCGGTCAGTCCAAGTCTTGCTTCGACTATCTTTATTTCGGTTGATGTGGCATAGTGTGTCTTTGCTCCATAAATAAAGAGATCAACCGGATTACCCGGCATCAGCCTGAATATTACAAAAAGTACGGCGGCCATCAGTACAAGAAGTATAACGACCTGGACTAATTTCCTGATTATCAGATATACATTCAAACAGCAGCACCCCTGTGCCCTAAACAAAATATGAAAAGAAAAGGGTTTGATTACTCAGCTTCCTCGTTTTTCGGTGGCTCAGGTCTTACCTTGCCCTTCGTCATGCTCTGGCGGTTTTTCCTCAGTCTTCACGACACGGTGTAGCTTGCGGTTTGCAGTGACATAGAGTGCTGCAAATATCACAGTCAGCACGACGAATACACCAAGTCCTGCATAAAGGGTAGCCGGAATCGTTGACACAGTCTTGGACTTCGTGACAGTTACCGGCGCAACATAGGGTTTCGGCAGGATGTAGAGGGTGAGAGTCGAGTTACCTGAAGAGGTTGAGACTGTTATGGTCGCTGCTACAATTGCCGTAACATTGGGGGATGTGTAGGTCACCAGTGCAGAGCCGTTGGAAGATGTGGTCACCGTTGCCGAACTGACGCTGCCTGCGGTTACGGACACAGTTGCCGCAACACCCGCGGTCGATGGCCCGTATGGAGAGTTCAGCGTCGAATTCACATACAGGTTGTAGGTGGAGTTTCCATATATCACCATGTTGCCATTTACAAGCTGCGAGCTCTGTACATATCCTGTGGCTACAGGAACCGGTGATACACTGTTGACGAAAGCAGTGGATGTGATAGTGAGTAAAGCCACCTGCATGTCTGCACCAACAGCGCTAAGCTGGAATTCATCGAACGGAACCAGATACGGATCTGTAAACGGGATTGACGAATAAGATGTGAACACTCCTGTGGAGTTGTAGTTGCTTGTGAACATATCCGCTGAGAATGTCGCGTTTGCATAACCTCCAGCACTTGTCGTGAGTTCTATCGCTGGAAGATAAGTGCTGGCGAAGTATATGTTCGGGTTAAATGCCTGAATTTCGGTGCCGCTTGAATTAAGGAGCATTCCGCGATTTGCACCAAGTGCATTCTGAAGCTGTAGAGTGACATTGTAGTTGGGTACGCCGGCGCCCGTTGTCGCGTTAACTGCACGGATCGAGACAGAAGCGCTACCGTTATAGCCGACAGTAGCGGCACTGGAAGTGAGGGACAATTCGACCGTTGGGGCTGAAGTTGTTACCTCAACTGGTAGACCTACCGGCTGAGTAACGCCAAAACCTTCGGGCCCATTAATCGGGTTGTTGTTTGAGGAGGAAGTGAGTTGTGCAATCGGAGCGAATCCAGACAGCCCGCTCATCGGACCGCCGCCGGCATAGTCGCCAAGGAAGATCCAGCTCTGGAACGGGTCACCCATCGCTGAAAAGTTGACCGAAGAACTGTTCACAGCCAACCAAACCGAGATTGTACCATTGGCACCGGTTGAACCGCTTATTGAAGTCAGGTTGTAATCGTAGGTTCCATTGAGAATCGTCACGTTCTGGAATCCAAACCCGAAGGCGTTAAAGGAAGTGAGCGTTGAAACGGTCTGCGTAGAAGTATTCGTCGGCGTCATGTTGATTGCCCCGTTAAGGGCCTGGATTATATAGTTGTAATTTGGCAATGGTGTATTGGTGGAGGGGTTCAACACAGTTATGTTGAATTCCTTTGGAGCTGAACCGTTTACGAGGACGGGCATTCCACTCGTCTTATACTCTACTGGGTATGGGGAAACATCAATCGATGTCTGACCCGATGCAGAGGCTGCGGAAGGCATTGAGGCAGCTGCCTGAATATTTACTGACCCCGAGTAATCGTTGGTGAAGGGTATGGCGTTTGCATTAGAAACCTTGAATTCCCAGGTGTAAATTCCCGCACTGTTCGTCGTTCCGTTGTTGGATGTAATGTTGACAAGCGGCCCGGCCGGGGTATAGCCAACTACAACACTTGCGCCGCTAACCGGCTGGCCATACTGGTTCCTGACTTGGACCGTTGCGTTGCCATACATCCCGTCCCAGTAGACGGTATTTTGTGTGACGATGCCTACCTTGAGCTGAACCGGTGGGGCGGTTGGAATGGGCAACGGCTTCTTTCTGAGATGGAGGCTCAGGAAGTTCCAGTACATGAATGAACCTATCGGAAGAGTATCCTTTATTATGCCGGTGAACGTAGTGTTGGTGAATTCGAGTATGTCTATCGGGTAGCCCAGGCTAATCATTGTGGATTCCTGCGCAACAATTCCTTCAATCTGATCAGCTATGCTTATCCTCTTTGCAAGATTTGTAACTAGATTCAGCTCAACTGTCAGGTTGTTGACGAGATTTGTTATCTGGGTGGTGTTGTAGAATTTGCCCGCAATGGTTATGTTTGTATAGGGTCCGAAGAAGAAGCCTGCCGATGCGTAATTCGAGTTGTAGAATACGATAAAGTCGCCCGTCGGATCGCCTGAAATCCCTGTGATGCCGAGATCTGTTGCCTGGAACGCATAGTTGATGGTGTTAGCAACCTGCGTGGTAAAGGACATCTGTTCAACAGTCGTGGGAACGCCTATACTGTTCCAGTCATTCGCGATAACCTGGGCGCCTTCAACGGCCAGAGGGTCTTCACTGTAAGGCGATATCTGAATCGTGATTGAAACAGGCTTGCCCTTGTAATTCCAGACGCCGCTCACCAATTTCATGCCTGAAATATTGGCTATCATGCTTTTTGCGAGAGAAGGATTGTATGGGAAATTGGGTGCTGTCGCATTGTACCATTCAGCATCAGCACTCGGAATTCCGTTTGGTCCGTTGATGTTATACCCTTCATCAATGACGGATGATATGTACTCCTTGTCGGTGGCGTAGTTCAGAGCCTGCCTGAAAGCGGTTATGTTGAGTGGAGCGTACTGCGGGCGGCTGTTCAGCTGAATATAGCCGAACGAAGATGCAGGCTTGTGATATATGTAGGTGTTCGGCATCGTCGAAATTGTCGGAATGAAAGTCGGTGGAAGCCCCTGTTCAATAGTATCCACCAATCCGAGCTTTTCAGCCGTTGCAGCATCAGAAATGGAAGAATACTTTGGAACGTTCAGTTCAAAGAACTTTGGCGTCCACTGTTCGAGCGAAGGAACATATTGGACAAAATAATGAGGATTCACAATGAGATCCCAGCTTCCGGTTGCGGTGTTCCAGTTTCCGGTGGGCATTCCGTAGCCGCCGTTCATCATGAAAGGACCACTCCCCACAAGTCCAGTGGCAACACCTGTCGCTTCACTATAATTCATATTCCATGTGTCGTAACCGTTTGCTGAGGCAGTGTAATTCCACGTCCCCGGGGTGTTGGACCAGTCGTGCTGGACCCAGATGTGGTAGGGAAGGACGGGATCCTGTAAAACATAGTCGACAAAACTTGCCGACTGCGCACTGAGATAATACTGAACAGTGAGATTGTTTACAGGTTCTACGTTGACTATGTTAAGGTATGTGCCGCTGAAATCGAATGAAGAAGACAACATGAGCCACGTGAGAATAAAATCTGCCGACTGGACTTCATAAGTGCGCATAGGCATCGAGCTCCAGTTGTATGTGTAATTGAAGCCTTGTATGGCGCCTGTGGTAAAGTTATAGAGGTCGAAGGATGTGTGATTGCTGAACATATAAGTGCTTGAAGCGCCAGACGGTGTCCAGTCAGTCCACTGTACACCAGGCCTGATGTGAACTGTCCATATGTAGCTCACATTCTGCATCGTGGCGTTTAGCGGATCAAAAGTGGTCATATTCTTGCCTGTGACATTGGTTTCGCTCCATCCCGTGGAGAGCCATGGAATCAGTGTGTTGTTGGGCGCAGTCACAGCAGGCGAGTCGTAGATCTCATCGAGAAGGAAGAAACTATACAAATCCTCTGCCAGGTATATGTTGAGATGCTCTACTGAAGCGACAGCAGCCATGGAATAATTACCGCCGGTATAGCCGGGTTCCTGCATCGTGGTGGTCGGCCATGTATTGGGCGTGACACTTGGCGTAGCAGAAACAGAACTCTTTGCACTGCGGAGTTCGTAACCCGCTTTGGGACTCAAGACAAAAGCACCAAACGCGGATGAGGTGACCATAACCGCGACCGCGAATACTGCAATCAAAACGATAGCTTTCCCTTTGCCGCTGCTCAAAATTCTCTGGCCCATCGATTCGTAACTACTTTTTCTCTTCATGGAGTGTCCTCACTTGAATTTCTATTCGTTCCCCTCAAGTAAGCTCTGCTTGGTTTAAACGATCCATGCTATTTAAGTATGCTACATGGATATTCGTCATGGTTTACTTCTCTGAGTGAGGGCGTTTCCTTAACTCATTGCTACCGAAGTGGGATCTCGAAAATATTCACGTCTTTAGCCGATCTGGCATTTCTTAAATGGCATGAGTACGGCTGAAAGTTTTGTCGTTTATATACCGCCGTCTCTGCAAGGAAATCCGGTCTCCTCCTAATAAACAGGTGGATGATGGATGCCGGGCATCTTCCATCTTCATGTGCTTCATCCCTGAATGTATTCCATCCCTCTTCACGATGAGTTCTGCGACCAGGAGCTTCTCCATTTTCCATAGATTCTGCTCAGCAGTCACGAGAATACCGTCAGTTCGCGTGGGCTGCCGCGCCACTGGCACGTCAGCACATCCTGCAGATCGTAATCGTGCTGCTTCCGTACATGATAAGATGAAAGGCTGCATAGCGTAGCGAACGGTTCGTCGAGTGACAGCACACCCTGATTGTGCGTACACTCAATTCCTGCGCCGATGCATAAAATGCTGCCATGAGACCGGTAGGAAACGCCGTGTACACAGCGTTTACACGAGGGTGTACAGGTTCGGTGAGATTGTCATGTTATTCGCAGCATACACAGGCAGCGGACAATGCGCTGCCTCCTCTTCTTCTGCTCCCTGTCTCAGTATGACTTCGTCTCACAGAGATACCAGTGGTCGCGTATGAATGCCATCGACTTGTATGTCATGCCAAATGTTAAGGTGGCTTGATGCTCCAACAGATCTATTCTCAAAAACAGTCAATCCCGGGTGGAAAACGGTTCAATGAGAACGATCCGTCATTTAAATTGTCGGAAATGCAGATGATTGTGAAGGTTGCTCGGCAGGCTCCGCATTTTCCCTCTGTATTTTGAAATGGGCAGTTTCACACATCTCATGACTTTCACATTCCAAGCAGCAGACCAGCAGGTATTGTCATCGCTAACGCTACTAATCAGTCGGGCGAATAGCAGTCAATGCAAAAAAGTCTAAGTCTGTTACTGTCCCTGGCCTAATGAATATCCAGGCAGACCGTCAAATGTGAACAGCCCCTCCGTCTTAACGGGAGGCAGGTCGGCTGACACGAGCCTTGAGAGAAGTCCGATAACCATCTTATGGGTTACCGTTCCATCGTTGCCCGGAGCCTGAAAACGGCAGCGCCAGTGGTCAACGCAGAAGGTTTCTGACATGCCGCCGGGATACACTTTCGTCCCCCTGTTTGTGATCATCTGAAGCTGAAAATCAGGTCCTGCCTGTTTCTCGAGCTGCTGTCCCAGCATTTCGGCCGATCCGCGCCATTCAACGAAGACGTCCACGCCCACCAGCTGTTTGACCTGAAGTGGTCTATTTTTCAACTTGACTGAAATGGGCTCGTCATGCGCAGGATAATCGACAGCCTTTAGCGTCTGTGGCTTTTTTCCGAGTCGCGCAATCACGGCCGCAGCGAACTCGCGTGTGCCCACCTTTTCCATGGAGATTGACGGATCGTATATATCGTATGTGTGAATGCCATCCTCGATCGTTTTCAGCCAGGCATTGTGCACCCGGGCGGCAACATCCCCCTGGCCGATATGAACCAGCATCTGAACTGCGGCAAGCAGAAGACCAGACGGATTTGCAACGTTCTGACCGGCCCTTTTTGGAGCGGAGCCATGAATAGCCTCGAACATTGCCACCTCGCTGCCAATATTTGCGCTTCCTGCGAGACCGACAGAGCCAGCTATCTGGGCTGCCACATCAGAAAGTATGTCACCATAGAGGTTGGGCATCACGATAACGTCGAACTTCTCTGGAGTATCGGCGAGTTTGGCCGCCCCTATGTCGACAATCAGGTGCTCGCTCGCCAAATCCGGATATTCGCCCGCGACCTCATCGAACACCCTGTGAAACATACCATCGGTCATCTTCATTATGTTGTCCTTGGTGAAGCAAGAAACCTTGCGGCGGCCATACCGCCTCGCATATTCAAACGCATATCTTATCAGTCGTTCTGATCCCGGCCTGGAAATAAGCTTGAGACACTGGACCACTTCATCTGTCTGCCGATGCTCTATGCCCCCATAGAGATCTTCCTCGTTTTCTCTGATTATTACAACATCCATTCCTGGATGTTTTGTTGCAATAAAGGGAGCGTATGACAGGCATGGACGAACATTGGCGAACAGGCCCAGCGTTTTGCGAACCGTAACGTTCAGGCTTTTGAAGCCGCCGCCCTGTGGAGTCGTTATCGGCGCCTTCAGGAAAACCCTGGTCCGCCGCAGCGAGTCCCAGGATGAATGTTCTATGCCGGATGTAATGCCCCTGTTGTAAACGGATTCGCCTATCTGGATGGACTCCACTGCCAGGCTAGCACCGCCGGCCGTTATAATTTTGAGCGTTGCCTCCATTATTTCCGGGCCGATACCGTCTCCGTACGCGACGGTGACCGGCACTGGAGCGTGGTTCAGTCTCTCATCTATTTTTGACATTGTCTTACCTCACAGACTGTTCTGCCGGTGAATGGCGTTCCTAATTAAACACTCCTGTGCCTCAGCCAGAACCTCCGAAGCCGATTTGAAGTTTGATGGTTCAGCCTGTTGTTATCTTGGGCTCCTGAGAGTTTGAGAAGGAATCTGCCGCGTATGCCATACGCTGCGGCTGCGCTCCTCAGATGCCTTTTGCTACGGAGCGCTTCCCAGCCGCCCTCTCCTCGGCCCGTTCCACACGCTCTGTGCATGTGTCGCTGAGAGCTATGAGCATCCCCTTGAATGACACCTCCTCTCTGTAGAAGACAGACCATATCAGCTGCAACAGCTGCTCATATGCGAAGTAGAAGAAACGTATGGTCACATCCTTCGACTTGGACCTGATTGTTGCCTCATCCTGCATCTTGAATGCATTCTCTATGTTCCATCTCTGCCTGTATGTGGCAACGATGTCGTCCAGGTCTATCTCCTGCTGGTTTGTTGCGAATGCCCAGTCGATGCATCTGTCCAGCCTCTTCTCATATATCTGCCTGAGAAGTGCGTAGGTGGTTTCGCCCTTTATGACAGTCCTGTCCATGTTGAGAATGAACTCATGCCCAACCGTGCGCATGTCGCCGGAACGCATCGGTGCAAGCGCCCTCTTCACCGGTCCGTTCTTCGGCACGAATATGAGATACGGCACA
>JAHEAD010000019.1 GCA_019721075.1 Candidatus Sysuiplasma jiujiangense | reverse complement strand
ATACTACTAACTATTTAGACTCTTCGGTCCGAGCACACTGGCAATTCAAAAATCGAATCAAAAACGCTTATTTTCCTAACCCTTTATGGCCGCCATAGCTCTGATCCGGTATGTCAGGAAGAAAGCAATAAAGCTGAATCCCGTAACGCATGTCATAATTCCCCTGCTTGGTTCGGCCCTTCTCATCCTTGCCATCTACTATTCCTTTGTTCCCTTTCCGGCATTTCCGTACAACGTCTATGCGTATATTGCAGGCATCTGGATCATCGCAGGCATAATCTATGCCCTGGTAAAAGGAAGGAAAGTGGGGGACATAGCCACTGTGAATGTAAACTGAGCCAGCCGTCTGCGCTCCGTTTCCTGGCAAAATCGGCGACATGCCTCCCCTCTTCTGAAGACTGTTCATACGCCGACAACAGTCCTCGTGGGTGACAGGGATGATCGTTCATCGTTGCCCTTTGCAAAACTCGTATCCAGGGAAATTCCAGATTCCAAGCTGGTCATTGTCCCGGGGGCAGACCATCTGATAAACCTCTCCAGACCCGATGAATTCGAGACAGAGCTGAGATCTGCACTCAGAAGGGCAAGGTAACGGGACAATCCCGGAATGGCATGCACCCGGATTAGACGTAGATGTTTTGAAAGCTGGAAGTAAAAAATGTGGTCGGCCTTGAACCCGACGGTAGAAACGAGGGGGGTGCCGGTACAATTAAGCCATTAGCGCTTGACGCACTCTGGTTCCGGCGTTTTCAGACTTTTCAATCTCATGCAGAAATATTACATCAGGCCATTCACCAAGGGCAGGAAAGAACAGCAACACACGTTATTGACGCATCAGAATGCCTTCCTGCATGATTGCTGCAGGTCTGGAACTCATATAGGAAACAAAGCTAAGTTCGGCGGATCTTCTGCATCTTGCGTATGCAATAGGACTGAAGGAAAGAGCTTTCCAGATTGAGAAAATAATAACGCCAGACATGGAATTTCAGAGGGCAAATTCCGGATATATGAAGGTAAACTGCATCCGTTGGTTGTTTAATCATACCCGCATCGAACAGTTGTTACCGTCATTTGCGCGCTTGTATCAAATTCACTTCCGTTTTTGCCAAAATCCGGCCTCAGGTTTATATTATATTCAAGGCGAAGAAGGGCACTCTCCAGGATGGAAAAATGAAAAACAGACCAGTGCAGCATCTCAGTCACTGGCAACGGCACCTGCTGACGGAGACTTCGGGCGCCAGCACAAATGGTAAAGCGCATACACTGCTGTGTCCGCCGAAATGCACACCACAGGCACCTCTAAATTTGTCTGTGCTGCATTGGTCCTCATTGCACTGCCTGACAGACACTTTCATTCCCATCTATGGCTATTTACCGTTCAACGGTGCCGGCGATGGCTGCAGTTCGGAGAGAGACAGTTTGGTTAAAGGCTGCTTGGAACGCTCAGGAGAAATTCCTGCAAATAAATGGAAAGGGGGAATCTTCAAGGCAGCATAGGAACAACTGTCTTTCCTGGAATAATGCCGGATAACAGCGACATGATTGCTCTGAACATACATGACATACGAACAGAACCCCGAATTGGGCGAACAGCACTTCGACGAATTGCATACCGCTTTCAGTCGAAATGACCGGCCTTGAGATTGTGCATCAATAATTTCGATTATCCACAGTCCTGCGGATACATTGCTCTATCGATCTGCCGTCCCCGTCTTCATAATGTACAGTAAGCTCCTTTCTGTAAATATTCCCGCTCACTGAAAGGACACCGTCCAGATCGGAAACCACGTCCACCACCCTTTCCAGTGACGATACAGAATCTACCCACGGTACATCGAGCGACAATGTATGGACTAATGTCCTGCGATCAGCCCCCGCTCTTCCCCGCATAAACAATGTTCCAATGAATGAATTTGACAGTACAGCAGTTACGCTGAGCGCCATCGCTATCATTGCCCATATCGGGTCTACAAGGCCGGTGGCGGCTATGGGAACTCCCACACCGTTGAACGAGAAAGCAATTGCCAGATTCTGCTTTGTCTTCCTGTAGCTCTTCAGTCCTATACTATAAGCATCTGCTATTGCGCCGAGACTTCTGCCGACAATCACCACATCAGCCGACTCTATCGCAATGTCTGTGCCACTGCCCAGTGCAACACCTATATCAGCCTGCATGAGTGACGGCGCGTCGTTTATCCCGTCACCTACCATCAGCACCCGGTGCCCCTGTGACTGGAGCTCACGGATCTTTTCCGCTTTGCCGTTTGGCAGCACGGATGCGAAGAACATGTCCACGCCTGTCTTTCTGGCCACACGTGCTGCGGGACCGTAACTGTCGCCTGTAATCATCACGGTTCTGAGATGATATCTGTCTTTCAAAATAGCAATAGTACTGGCTGCATCGTCCTTAATTTTGTCCGAAAGGGTGATTAATCCTATGATATCGCCATCATACGACACACCGACAACGGTTTCATCTCCGTTTGTGTGCCCCGAGGATCCATGCAGCAGTCCGGTTGACAGCCTGTTGCCGGATTCGATCAGAAAATCGATTGTTCCGACAGCCGCTCTCTTTTCCTTGACAGTGCCTGTCACTCCCTTCCCGGGTACGGCAGAGAAATTCTCGACTGCTGTTATCTCCGTGGGATACTCCGTCGCCTTCCTCACTATCGCTCTTGCGTATGGGTGCTCCGAATATCTCTCCAGCGCGCCCGCAATACCGAGAACTTCCTTCTCGCCATACCCTGAGCCGCACAGTATCGAAGAAACATCGGGCCTTCCCTCTGTAAGGGTGCCAGTCTTGTCTAACACCACTGTGTCTATCTCGTGAAATACATGGAATGCATCCGCACTCCTGAAAAGTATACCTTTTTCCGCAGCCATTGTGCTTCCCCTCATCATAGCAAGCGGTGTTGACATTCCGAGCGCACATGGATAACCCATAACGAGAACAGCCAGCGCAGCGAAGACAGCCCGATAGAAGTCTGGAGCACCCGTGAATAACCATTCGCCCAGACTCCAGATGATGAAACCCGAAACGGCAGCAATCAAAACACCAGGTACAAAGTAGCGAAGTACAGTATCGAGTAATTGCAGTATACCTGGTTTCAGAGATCTTGCGTCTTCGATATATTCTGCAACCTGTTGCAGAAAGCTCTCCTTCCCGATCCTGGTCACACGCACCAGAAGAGTTCCGTTACCGTTAAGTGTGCCACCAATGACCTCACTCCCGATGTACTTCTCTGATGGCACCGATTCTCCGGTAACCAGGCTTTCGTCAACGGTCGACTGTCCTTCGACGACCTTTCCATCTACAGGTATTGATTCGCCGGGTCTTATTCGCACAAGATCGCCGGCATTAACTTGTTCGACGGGAACAACTGTTTCAGTTCCGTCTTTATCGACAAGGTGCGCAACATCAGGCTGCAGTGAAAGGAGCTTACGTACCGACTGTGTCGAGCGCGTTCTGACTCGGAGAGACGCATATCCTCCCAGAATGTGGTATGACGTTATGAAAACAGCAATTGCAAAAAACTCGACTGCAGGGAATCCCCTGTAGATAAAGAGTCCCAAAAGACCTCCGGCCAGACCCCCAAAAGCGGCAAATTCCATGAGCACGTGCTGATTGAGTATTTTTCTTCTCAATGAGTATGCAGCGCTTTTAAGAATCGGTCTGCCGAACCAGAAGACGTTTACAGTCGCAAATGATAGGACAGAGTATGCTGCGACATACATTTTTATGACATGAAAATACTTCAGTCCCATGACCGCAATCGTTGAAAATGTCAATATTGCGCTGAGTATCAGTCTTCTCTGCTCTTTCCTGAGTTCCGTCTCCTCTTCTTCAAATGTTCTGACTTTGTCAGGATCTCTGACAGCATATCCGAGCTTCCGCAGCTCTTCTTCGATCTGCCATGGCTGCACCTTCTCTGCGTCATAGTGAATGAGTGCCTCTTCATGGCCAAGATTTACATTAACGCCCGTTATGCCGGGGATTGCTGACAGCCCCTTTGATATTGTACTCGAGCAGAAAGAGCAGTGAACACCTCCAATTTTCACCCTGTGTTTGGATTCCATCAGACCACCAGCATCATGCGCTGGATCACCGGCTGCATTGTGACTCAATTCGGGTGCCTCCACATTCTGTCTTCACCGGATCATCATATGTCAAATCCCATTCCGATTATCTTATTCCTGATCAGTTCTTCATCAGTTTCATCCGGATCGAAAACAATCTTTACCTTACCGGTAGTCAGCTCGATCGCTGTTTTCTTAACGCCTGCGGACACATTCAATTCCCTCGCAATCGAGTCGGAGCAGCCCTGGCAATGCATTCCCTTCACTTTCAAAACCAGTATCCTTTCCTGCATTTCTGTTGCCTTCTGCGGCATTAGTATATAAAATAAAGTATTAATAGTATTTACTTTATAGTGCTGTATCAAGTATGGCAGGGGAAAGTAAGGGAAACGTGCTGTTTAACTGCCCGGTACAGGGCATAGCAGATGTGATTTCCAGAAAGTGGTCCCTTCTGCTTGTTGCTGTCGTGGGCAGCAAAGATTCCATGCGTTATAAGGAAATCATGGACAGCCTGCAGGGGGTAAGCCCCAAGAGCCTTTCCGATTCACTGGGCTATCTTACAAAAGCAGGAATACTGGAACGAAGAGCATACAGCGAAATTCCTCCGAGGGTTGAATACCGTCTGACAGAAGAAGGGATAAGGCTCAGAAATGCGGTCCTTCCGATAATCGAATGGGCGATAGAGAATGCAAGCGAGAAAGATTGCATAATACTGAAATTCATGCAAAACTGAAGAATATCGCCGCAGTATCCGAGCGTACACATCGATATCATGCCCATAGGTTAAGCCGCCACATTCTTCACGACTTAAAGTACCGTTTTGATGATCTGGTTTGATTTTTAATCATTCAACAGAACCATCTTCAAAAGGAACGCATCTGAGAAGGTCAGTGATGTAATTGTCAGAGTCTGATACAAAAGTCAAAAAAAGCGAAGGTTTGGTGAATTACAAAAAATATGTCGGTCTCTCGGTGTTTGCAGGTTTGATAGGCGCACTCGTAATGGGTCTTGTAATGACCGGGATTCTTGCGTCAATGGGGCTGCCTCCCCTGGCCATGATGATGGCACTCGGCTTAACTATCGGGTTACCTGTTTCAGGCGGTACGTCAACCGTAATGGGAGGACTTGCCATACATCTTTTCGACGGTGCGCTTCTTGGACTGATAGGCGCAGGTGTTACATTAGGGTTGAAGAAATGGTTCTTTGTGAACGGCGTCCGAAAGGGATTCCTTGTCGGGATTCTCGCCGGAGTTGTACTCTTTATCGTCTTCGGTCTCCCTGTCATGATGCTGAGTCTGGAAAAATCGATGGTGCTGGCTGTATCGTATTACATGGCGAGCTCGTCAGGCATGTCTGTTGCGGCAGTAATGCCAATGGTCAAGCAGAAGCTTACGGGAATGCTGCCCTCTGTTCTCGGGGCGTTTTTCTTTGTACACCTGCTGCTCGGAATAACCTGGGGCGCCATACTTGGAGCAGGGGCCGGCATGTTTGTTTCAAGAGAGAGCAGCGGCAGGAAAGAACTTACCTGTCCTGCCTGCGGCATGTCATTCCCGACACAGGAGGCGCTGATGCAGCATGGACAGACTGCCCATGGAGCGAAGCAGGAGACGCATGCACATGAGCACTTTAAGTGCAAGGCATGCGGCGCGGAGTTTGAAACGCAGGGCGAACTCATGGTGCACGGGAAGAAATCGCACTCCATGTAAATACATGGAGAAACCTTTTACCTTTCTGAACAGTTCAGTTATTTCATTCGGAATGTTACCGTACAGCGAGCATGAACTTGGAATGGTCTTGATTCAATGAAATTACAAAATATACGCAAAACGAAAGAGTACGATATAATCGCAGTCGGTACTGGTTCTGCGATGAACATAGTCACTGCCTACCTGGAAAATAATCCGGAGGCGCGTGTTGCAGTAATAGATAAGGACGAGCCGGGGGGGATATGCCTTACGCGCGGATGCATACCTTCGAAGCTTCTACTCTACCCTGCTGAAGTTGTTGCAACCATAGACAGCGCAAAGGCATTTGGCATATCTGCGAATATTCGGAACATTGACTTCGCCAGTGTTATGAGGAGAATGCGCGATATTATTGACAGCGAAATAGGGACGATAAGAAAGGGATTGACATCTTCGCCGAACGTAGATTATTACCATGATGTGGCCGAATTTGTTGAACCCTATACCATGAAGATCGGAGAGCATACAATAAGGGCCCGTACAATTCTGCTCTGCACGGGCTCCGCGATTGCTATCCCGAATATAAAAGGGCTTGAGAGCATTAATTATCTGACTAGCGACTCCGTGCTGTTCCTCAAGAGGCTGCCCTCCTCGGTATGCATCGTGGGGGGCGGCTACATCGCGGCTGAATACGGTCATTTCTTTTCCTCGATGGGATCTGAGGTTACAGTCATAGGAAGAAACAGGAGAATCCTCCCCGGGGAGGAACCTGAAATATCCGAACTCGCCAGAAGAAATCTTTCTAGCAGGATGCGTGTGATGACTAACTGCGAAGTGACTGCGGTAACGTCGGAGAACGGATTGAAAAGGATAGAATACATGAATAAATCAGATAAATCTCCGGGAAGTGTGTCGGCTGAAGAGATAATGATTGCTTCCGGCAGACGATCTAATTCCCATATTCTGCATCCCGAGCGTTCCGGCATTGAGACCGCTACTGAGGGCTGGATCCGTGTAAATGAATATCTTGAAACAACGCAGCCGGGCATATGGGCATTCGGGGATGCGAATGGAAAACACCTGTTCAAGCATGTCGCAAATTACGAATCCATTATAGTCTATTACAACGCAATTCTTGGCAGGAAGATATCTGCAGACTATCATGCTGTTCCGCATGCTGTTTTTACGATGCCTGAGGTTGCAGGTGTGGGCATGTCCGAAAGTGAGGCTACGGCTGTGCATGGAAAGGAAAACATACTGATTGGTTTCAAAAAATATGAGGATACAGCAAAAGGACAGGCAATGAACGTTCATGACTGCTTTGTCAAGATAATCATGCTCGCCAGTGATCACTCCATACTCGGCGCACACATTATTGGACCCCAAGCATCCGTGCTGATTCAGGAAGTTACTAACCTCATGTACACATCGCATGGAAATGCGGATACGATCTCACACGCCATGCACATCCATCCTTCTCTAACTGAAGTCGTGCAGCGTGCTGTACAGGCCCACACGAGTGTTGATGAATACCACAGGCTGCTCAGGGCAACTTTTTCCCCGCCTCTGGTGTAATTGGCATCCTTTCTCCCGTCGGCTGAGTAAATCAGCAAAGCATAACAAAACTTAATCTTTACTTATTATGGTCTGTCTTTAATGTTTAAATATAATAGTAATAAACAGGCATATGACTCTTTTACAACAGTGATAATACATGACAGAAACAAATAGGTGTCCTGCCTGCGGCATGTCATTCCCGACACAGGAGGCACTGATGCAGCATGGACAGACTGCCCATGGAGCGAAGCAGGAGACGCATGCACATGAGCACTTTAAGTGCAAGGCATGCGGCGCAGAGTTCGAAACGCAGGACGAACTCATGGCGCACGGAAAGAAATCGCACTCCATGTAAATACATGGAGAAACCTTTTACGTATTTTACCGGGTTCTCCGGATAATTTCAAGGTGGCTGTGTTTTCAGATATCAGGAGAGGTGCAATAATGATTGTGTTTACTGAAGATTTCAGAAATAGAATGCAGAAGAAACTTGCTCTTTTGGAAGAGGCCGATCGTAAGAAGGCGAAATCGAACGTAAAGGTCACAGTTGTCAAACTTGACAATCAGCTTTCGGAAGCCGTATCGAGGAACGGCCTGAAGTGGACAGCAGATGAAGACGGTCCGAGCCCATTGGATTATTTTGTTTCCAGTCTTGCGATGTGCCAGATGGTCCATTATTCGGAGCATGCGGCGTCGGATGGCATCGACATCAGGTCGCTGAAGATAGAGGTCACAGGAACGTTTTCTCTTGCTCATCCCAGATCCTTTGAGGAAATCGGTTACATTGTTTATCTTGAGAGCGGTGAGGATGAACAGAAACTGGCAGGACTGGCAAGGATTGCCGAACACGATTGCTACGTGACTAACACCCTCAAGAAGGCCTGCAGAGTAACAGGAAGGGTTATCATCAACGGGAAAACCAAATTGATGCTGTGAGTGTCTTACTGTATCTTCAAATCGGATTCCGCGCCAAGGTAACCTTCAATGATCAGTTTACCCATTTCGGTCAACCTGATCTGATTCCTGCCGTGTTGTCCGGATGTCAGCTCGATCAGCCCTTCCTCTACGAGTCCTCTTGCTTCCGGGGTACCGTTGATGTGATATGATATCAGAGGGAGGCTCATATTCATCTTCTTTGAAAGGTCATCCATTGAGCTGCAGCAATCCGGTACCTCACGCAGGAACGCCAAAATCTTCCTCTTTCTTTCAGAAAGAAGGTTGTAATATGATAATTTCATTATCGGAAAAAACATTACCCTCCCATCAACAATGTAGAATGCCTTGAGACCATTTATGAAGGACGCAGTCAGCGCTGCGCATGTAGCAACCTTTGTTCCACAAGACAGATTTGCCAGTATACTGGTTGGATCCTCTGTTTGTTTAATTTTCGAGAACGCCTTGATCATTTCAGGCAAAAGGGGCTCATTGACCGCCACTACCGGAACGTCGATATTGAATCTGACCAGTTCCTTTTTGATGTCCAGTGCAGATGCATGGTTCTTGTCGTTGGAGATTATGTAATATTTTTTGACAGGAAATTCCTTCACGGCATGATAGATGCCCTCATTGTCTTCGCCCACTGTCGCGACAAGAATATATTTTTCCAAACCAGTCTACCTGAACATCTATTAATCAGTCCATTATATCTCTATTGCCCAAAGGAAATGCGGGTTGGGCGGACGGATTGCAATATCAAGGAATTTTCATGTAAAAAGTCTCCTGACAGTAATAATGTTAACTCCGAATCAAGGGTAAGGTTTTGGAGGGAAAATGCTTAACACCACATCTTTCCGTTTCGGGCGCATTGGGTTTAAAGATCCTTGTAAGAAGTCTTCATCATTTGAAGCAGATGATTCCATAGGGGGTGGCAAATTGATTGTATCGGCTCACAATGGCCTTTGGTCCCTTGCAGAATCTGGAGAGATTTAGTGTGTTTCCTTTTCCTTTCCCCTGGACTTCATGCATAGCGGCCATCTGTCCCTGATTCCATAACTGACCGCATTGACTAGTGCCCGCCCCCTGCCTCCAGCCACTGTGACTTGCGCCTGATGGTGCAATGACTGCATAGCCGGCAACATTGCTCTCCATAGGGTTCTTCCAGCCTGCATTGGTTGCAGTGTAGACAATGGGGACATCGCTCTCCACTGCCAATTCCATTTCTTCCTCTGTCCGGTGTACACCTGGAATATTTGACGATGCATAAGCGCCGTAAGGCGGGTTGCGCCGACATTATGCTTCAGGAGCCCCGGCCATTGCATCCATCCCCTGTGTTCCTGCCGTGAAACATCCGGCTGCCAGTGATAGACAGTCAGGCACATGCACTTGTCGGATGCCATACATTCCCACATGCCCTGCCGGCATCATTTTTGGATTCCCCTTTTGTAACAGTCATTCACTGCCGAATGGCTTGAAGCGCACATCACTGCTTTGAGGCGACGGTTATGCGGGTACTAATCATGCGGCTCACGTTGCAATACCATGACGTCAGTATTACGCCGGAACTCGTGATGGGCATGGCAATCAAACATTTCGGGAACATGCGTTGTCATGCTGGAGAATTAGTTGATATTAAGCTTGCATATCTTGCAATATATCGTATTCTTTATATCACATCAAAGAATACCTGATCGGTGTGAGACAGAATCTACAGAATCCATGAAAACAGATGTGTGTGTGGTTGCCTGAACGAAAAACATGGAACACGGTTGCCCCGGATCATATCCGATAAGGATGTCGCGGATGAACTTTATCTGATGTACTTGGAAGGATGCCGGAAGAAGAGAATACAGGCTGGAGTTGTCTGTTCAAACGCTCACAGGTGAAACTCAGAGAGGAGATTGAAAATGAAATATGCGGTAATAATAAATTCAAAGGAATCAGAAACGATGTGGAACGCATTCCGGTTTGCAAGCGCCGCTCTTTCCAAGGGGCACAGGGTTTCGGTCTTTCTCCTTGGACCGGCCGTGGAAATAGATTCTGTCGACAACAGCCGCTTCGAAGTCCATAAAGTGCTCAACAGATTCATAGAGCTCGGCGGGGAAGCACTCAGCTGCGGTACATGTCTCAGACTGCGTAAAGCGGATGCGAGTGAAGCCTGTCCCATGTCCACTATGGATACGCTGGTTTCCCTTACCGAAGATGCTGACAGGATGGTGAATTTCGGTTGAAGACGAGAACCGTCCTGGTTTTGGGTGCCGGAATCGGCGGTATATCAGCTGCTACAGAGCTCACAAAACTGCTGGGCGGAAAACACACCGTAACACTGATAGATCGCAAGCCCCGTTTTTACGAATGTGCCTACAACATAGGAATTGTGAGCGGTGAATTGAGTGATCCGGCTGCGGGCGAAGGCGATTATTCGGCACTCAACTCACGCGGAATTGAGTTCATTAATGCAGAAGTCAGAAACATCGATGCTGCCGGCATGACTGTTCAGACAACAGAGGGTGATTTCAGCGCAGAGTTCATAGTAATCTCGATGGGGGCGGAAATGTCGCCCGCAATAATTCCGGGTCTGTCCGGCGGTGGCTACAACATCTATGAAAAGAATGGTGCGGTGGCATTTCGGCATGAGCTCGAACGCATTGAGGAAGGGCGTGTCGCCGTCCTTATCACACGTACGCCTTTCAAGTGCCCGGCTGCGCCCTATGAGACTGCATTTCTTATCGACTCCACACTCCGGAAAAAGGGAATCAGGGACAGATGCTCTGTAGACATATATACACCTGAATGGCAACCGATGCTTGCGGCAGGCAATATGGTAGGGGACGGACTCGTAGGCATGCTGAAGAAGCGTGAAATCGGCTACAACACCGAGCACATGGTTCTGAAAGTGGACAATGAAAACAGAAAAATACTGTTTGAGACGGATGATGCGGGCTACGATGTCATGGCCTATGTGCCGCCGCACATCGCCCCCGAGCCGGTACGCAAAGCGGGTCTCGTCGATTCAACAGGATGGATTCCAGTAAATCCGGAAACGCTTGAAACGAAGAAACAGGGTCTGTTTGCGATAGGCGACATAGTGTCAATAAAACTTCACAATGGAGTATTCCTTCCAATGGCCGGCGTATTTGCGTTACAGGAGGGTATCGTCGTGGCTGCAAACATTGCATCAAGACTTGGGTTCGGAGACGAGGAGAGATTCGCAGGAGGCGGCTACTGCTTCATCGAAACCGGGGAAGGAAAGGCGGCGATGGGTTCGGGCAATTTTTACGCGAGACCGGCCCCGGAAGTCAGCTTCGAAGCACCATCCGAAGAACATAAACGAACTAAAGACGAGTTCTCTGCTGCAATTCTTGATGCATTCCGGTCAATAGACTGATTGCTGCCGGACAAGTAAGAAAGAAAACTGATCGGTGTCATTAATCCGGAATTTGACCATGTCCGTTCTCAGACTTGTTATGTCGCTGAACAATGACGGCAGCATAACGGTCGTGGGCAGCACAACAGTTTGCTTCATATCACTGAAAGATGGCGCGTGTCATGCTGCATAAAGACGGATAACGAATAAGAAAAATAAGCGATTTTCAGGAGAAGCGATTCGCCTCAAAGTGCCGGTTTACCTGCAACGCCGTTGATTGAAAGTGTTGTGCCGGGAACCACCCTTACGACTAACCTGGTGCTGACCGTCTCCCTTCACCGGTCAACATACCCGGTTCCGTCCGTTCTATATCCAGACCATCAAAGTGCTTGTCGAAGGAAACGATACAGTCCACCGCCAGCTTTTTTGCTACAAAGTACTGTAAGGCATCGTCGAAATAAAGTTTTGTTTTCTGCTGAACAATAGTTGCTGCGATCTCATCATCATTTCCTGTATCATAAACCACAAGCCCTGTGCTTGTCTCCAGGTTCCGCAGGAACATGGATACGAATTCCGCTTTGCCAAGTATTGCCTCTATTGCATGTACTGAAAATCTCGTTACCACGGCCTCCAGAGCGCCTTCAGATACCATGTCCAGCAGGTCCTTGCATTGAGCTGCTTTAGGCTGCCTCAGGAACATCTCAAGGAATATATTCGAATCCAGGAGTATCATTTTATCTTTTTCCACAGCATGTGCTGGAGTTCGACGGAATCATTCTTTAAGTGATCCAGAACACCAATCATCTTACCCCAGTCCGGCTTCCCCTCCCTGGTATACTGCCTCAGCAGATCCTCCATCGCCTTCTTCATCGAACCCTTCCTGTATCCGTAAGTCTCCATGGCCTTCTTCCTGAATTTCTTCACCAGCTGACTGTCCAAATCGACCTTAAGAGTTTCGGCCATAAGTACTATAGTACATTATTACTATTTGTGTCTGACGGTCACCCCCGGCATTCAGGACAAAGCTGAAAGAATAGCGAGGGCATTCCCCGGTCTTCAGGCATGAGAGGATGACACATTCTGCAATGAACAAGGCAGAAGCGACTGCCGGTGGAAATTCATATCGAAGAGATTTGCATCGGTCCAACAAAGTATGAAATTGTGATGTCCAGTATAACGCCTCACCTCCGCATCGGGAGCATATCAGCCCTGCTCAGGAGAAACTGGTCCAGAGGATACAGGTATTCCATTTCCGGTTTCGCGGGTTTCCTGTTTTTTGAAGCGATTTTATTCACCGGACTGCGGCTTCTTGCCACAGGCAGCATACTCTTCATAGATATTGCCGCCGCCGTGTCAAGCACATTTGTTGCTTTCCTGCTCAATGAATACTGGACATTCGGGAACCGTGTATCTGCGGGCGCTGCCGGCAAATCGCTGGTTAAACGGATTGTTGCGTTTCAGGGCGTAAATGCAGCCGGGAACGCAATCATAATCAGCATTCAAATTCTGCTTCTCGCTTATCTTGCCCTGGAACCGCTTATAGGTACGCTGGTCGCCTCGGTTGTCGCCACTCCCGTTGACTATTATCTCTCATCCGTTATCGTCTGGAAGGTCGGGATATAGGTAAATGAGGGCAGCATCGCCGGAGAGTCTATTCCTGGCGGCGTCCATTGCCGCAGGACTCGGAATAGCCCTGGTTGATCTCAGCTCGCTGCTCTCAATCCCGCTGCTTTATTATGTCGGTCTCAATCTGCTGATACTGATTATCGGCGGCGTCGCTCTTGAGAGGACTGGCTCAGTCCTGTTTTCCGTTTCCGTCATATTCTTTGCGGAAAGCTTCTGGAATCTCTTCTGGCTAATTGGAGCACTGGCAAGCGGCCACCATATTGGTCCGACACTAAACGAGGGGGCGGGATATGTTGTTCCTGTCTCACAGTACTATGCAGGGCTTGCCGTACAGTTTATCATTGCGGCAGCCGCCTATTTCATCAGCTCCAGAAAATGCGGAGGCACATTGAATAAGGCGGAGAGGGCGAACGCCGCCGGCCCGAATTTTCACAAAAATTCCAATGAAAGATAATTCGATCATGATTCGTCCATGAAAACAACATGCATGTGGCAGCAGGTGCGGGAGCATGAATATACAGCCGCGGAAATTCATGATGTTCATGATGTGCCGAATACAGTCATGGAACGCAGGCGATAAGTGAACTGAATTTCAGGCGCAACCTGTTTACACGCTTCAATTCAAAGAGAAGCGCAACCGGAATGATAAACGGAAAATTCGGTACTTTATTTCGGTTTAGCACCGGACGACTTTTCGATCCAGTCAAACAACGGAATCAGCTGTTCCCTTAGCTCGAGACCTTTTTCCGTCAGTGAGTACTCCACGCCTACAGGACGGGTATTGATTATCCGTCTATCGACAAGACCCGCAGACTCAAGCTCCTTGAAGCGCTGCGAGATCAGGTTGGATCTGGCAGCTCCCACGCTCCGGAGTATCTCATTGAAATGCATGCTTCTCTCGTTGCCCAGGAGTCCGATAATAAGAAGCGTGTATCTCTTTCCGATCAGTTTCAGCACCGATTCAGACGGAAGAATGCATATTTCCCTCGAATCGTGCATTATCATGCATGCATTCTCTTTTGCTTTTACCATACAGGATGTCATATGAGGACACACTTATATTAAGCTTTTAATATACTTTAAAAAATTGGATTAAGTCCAGATAACTGCACTGCCTGTGACGGTCGAAGTGCATCACCGGCAGTTCCATCCACGGTAGCCGTGACAGCAACTGAAATTGCGCCTCATTCTTCAGACTGTTTTCGGATATGGTCCAGAAAATTTAGCCTGCTTCGAAAATTTGAAGCACATTCAGAAAATGACGCTTTTCGGTTTATTTAGCAATTAATGATTCAAATTCAATCATGAACGAAAATCATCGTGAATCTGTCATGTTGCGTGTTTCGGGCATGACCTGCCAGGACTGCGTTATGCACGTGAAGAAGGCAATACTGAGCCTTGACGGTGTGACGGATGCAAAGGTCGACCTGAAGACGGGAGACGCGAATGTTGTCTATGAACCGGAAAGGGTGAAACCGGATGATATACTTGCCCTCAGGATATTCAGGCCTCCCTCCCACTACAGCGCATCGATCAAAGAGCGGTGATTGAAAACAATGACCCAAAAATTCGATGACATCATAATTGGCCGGGGTGCTGCGGCTTTTTCTGCTGCCATTAAACTCACCGAGATATCCGGGGGCGAGGACAGCATAGCAATGATTGGGAGCGGCCCGATGGGCGGAACCTGCGTCAACGTCGGGTGCGTGCCTTCCAAATACCTTCTTGAGGCTTCCCACAGCCTGTATTACCCTGCCCATCCCTCGTTCACCGGCATAGGGAAGACGCATCCAAAACTTGACTTCGGCAGTATGATGTCCGGGTTGAGGGAGCTGGTAAAGGAACAGAGACGGGACAAGTATGAAACAGTAATAGACGGTTATCCGAACGTTTCTGTATTCGAGGGGAAGGCTAGATTCGTATCCTCTGGCGAAGTGGAAATAATTTCCCAAGCGAATGGCAATGACGGACACAGTGGCGTAACATACGCCGCGGACAGGATACTTGTTGCAACGGGATCAAGACCGACTGCGCCGCCGATCGAGGGACTGGATGCAGTGGACTACCTTACAAGCGATACAGTGTGGAATCTGAATGAAAGACCGGACAGGCTTACGGTTATAGGCGGCGGTGCGATAGGTCTCGAGCTCGGTCAGGCCTTCAGCCACTTTGGAACGGAGGTCTCCGTCGTGGAATCCATGCCGAGGATAATGTCCCAGGCGGATGGCGATATTTCTGAACTATTGCAGAGAAGGCTCGAGAGCGAGGGGATGAAATTCTACATCAAAGCAAGGATCAACAGGGTGAAAAAGAAGGGCGATGAACAGATAACGGAGGTCATTACTGCAGCGGGCAGGAGTGAGGTGCGCAGCGATGCGCTGCTTGTGGCAACAGGCAGAGCTCCGAACACGGAACTTCTCAATCTGGAAGCTGCAAAGGTTGCAACCGACAGCCGCGGTTTCATAAGGACCGACAGCTCAATGCGGACTACGAATTCCTCCATATATGCCGCGGGCGACTGTATTTCGAAGAAGCTGATGCTTGAAACGCTGGCCGGGCGCGAAGGAGTGGTGGCTGCAAGCAACATGCTCGGTCACCCGATGCAGATAGACTATGCGGCAGTACCATGGGCCGTGTTCACAAATCCGCAGATAGCGGCTGTCGGGCTTACCGAGGAGGAGGTCACGAGAATGCTTGGCTCATGTTCGGTCAGCTCGCTGAGTCTTGATCGCGTTCCGAAGGCAGGAATACTCAATGATACAGAGGGGCTGGTAAAGCTGGTGGCAAATCCCTCGAACAACAAGATTGTCGGAGCTCAGATTCTTGCACCACTGGCAACCGAATACATAATGGAGGCGGCAACAGCGGTCAAACTGGGTTTGACGTACGACGACATAATCAACACAACACACGTGTTCCCTACGCTTGCAGAGAGCATCAAGATTGCATCTCAGGCGTTCGTGAGAGATGTGGAAACAATGAGCTGCTGCGTGGAGTGAAATGTGACAAAAATCAGGCCACGGCATTAACGGCGATAAATGGGGAAGCAGGGAAATAAAATGGCGGACTGGCAGTATGGTGGTTTTTAATGAGGGCAAGGTACTTGACGATTGCTGCCGCAATACTGGTTTTTCTCGCTCTGCTCTTTGTTGCCGGCCGTAATTACGCCGCCGGGTTCGGCGCTGCTCTTGGTACTGTAGCTGTTGTGATCGCTCTGTTCGGTTGCTGTGCAATCCCGCTGATTCTTTCCATCTTCGTGAATAAGAACAGGAACGGCGAAAAATGACCGGGTGCAGACTGAACCTGCCTGAAACCGGATTTAAAACTGATATTCATTGCGGCGGGGGCTGATATGAAACAGAAGTGTTCCACACTGAAAGGATACAATGCCACGCAGCCCGGGACGGCCGATAACGCAGAACATATCGTTAAAATGGAGCAGAG
This sequence comes from Candidatus Sysuiplasma jiujiangense, assembly GCA_019721075.1. Taxonomy (NCBI): domain Archaea; kingdom Methanobacteriati; phylum Thermoplasmatota; class Thermoplasmata; order Candidatus Sysuiplasmatales; family Candidatus Sysuiplasmataceae; genus Candidatus Sysuiplasma; species Candidatus Sysuiplasma jiujiangense. Next base: position 18,463 of record JAHEAD010000019.1, on the reverse strand, counting down.
GTGGTCTGTGTCTCGGAATAACTGCGGTGTCCGCCGGTTTATGCGCCGATTTGATGGCCGTCGGACTAATGCCGGATTTAAATTAAATCTGCTGAAGATGCCAAAGACATATTGCACAGTTAGAGATACGGAAACAGGCGGGTCTGACTGACCATGTCTGCGGGCAACACGGTTTCAGGGACAGCATTCACCCGTGATGCGGGGAGGATAAAGGCAGTGGACACAATGCGCATGTTGCGCGCATTCGTGCATCACTCCCTGAGGACTGCCGGCGGCAGGATCCTTTTCCTGGCTTCACTGGCCGGTTACTGGCTCCTCTATGCTATGAGCACAGGCATCATTGCGTACTTCAGCTACAATGCGCTTTCGCAGGTTATCTCGGCGGGAGGAACGAATCCGATCGTTGTCAACTTCCTTGCATACTGGCAGTATCCCGCAAACGTCTACGAATCCGGCCTGCTCTGGTTCGTCACGCCTAACCTCATGCTCAGTCTCCTCATTGGGCCGTTATTCTTCTCGACGGTGCTGTCGCTGCTCTTTGCCGTCAACATGCTGATATTTGCAGGGCTTATCCGCCGCCGGAGATCCTCGGGCAGAAGCGGCATGGCCAGTCTCGCATCAGTCATACCTGCAGTATTCAGCGGCAGCTGCTGCTATGCTCCGTTCGGACTGATCGCAGCGGTGTCGCTCTTTCACCTTTCACTGTCACAGACCGGCGCACTCTATGCACTGTCATACACCTATCAGATCCTGGACAATATCGCATTCACGCTGCTGATGCTTTTTTCAGCCGTCTATTCATACAGAAAACTGGAATCAGCTGTCTGCTGCAGCTGAGTACCGGCCGGTCCGTTATACGGCTGCCGGACCATCAGACTTCCCGCATATTGTCACACCCTGCCCGAAAGGCATGGAAGAAATTCTGCCCAGGCTTTGTCTAACTGACGGATGAGGTGGAAACTGAAAGGAGCCTGAGTGCCCCGAGTGCCCCTAATGTGCCGCAGAGGGAGGGACAGAGTCGGACAGGGCGCGCCTTTCCGGCAAATCTATTTACGTTAACAGATACATCAACAGATACGAATTGTTTTTACTCCGGCACGGCTGCGTCTCATACGTCATACGCATTTTTCCGCAAAACTCTGCTCCGGCCATATGGAGCTTGCAATGCCGGATTTGCAATATCAACTTAAATGGCGGGATCAGCGAATATGGGTGCTATTCTGCTATTGTGACAATAGATAACTGCCGGCCAGTTTTGACCAGAATCTTCCTATTGTGGCAATAGGCGGTTGTTCCTATTCATTTGTGCCTGAACACTGCAGAATATTTTTTGCATTATTCAGCGACTTCTGCGAGACAGTTGAGAAACGCTTCGGCAGGTTCGGGATGGAACCATTTACCTCCCTGACTTAGACTCCGTTCTTCAGATTGTCGAGGAGCAGCATGCCGGGTCTTTTGTTCTGAACATGGTCGTCGACATGTGCATTGCCCGTGATCCCTCCTGCTGTGCCTGCGCAGCCGCCTGATGACCTGTCCGCACTCCGATTGTACAATCACATTGGGTGCCAACAGCTTATCCATCCTTTCCATGAGGTCGCTGTCTATTGAGCACAGCACCCTGTGGAATTCACACCTTTTTGCACCACCGCCGATGCCCAGTTCTCTTCCAATCATCGAGTGAAGTCAGTCGAGCCTCCTCCTTCCCTTCTCCAGCTCAGTGTCGGAAAGCGTGTGCTTCGTGCTCAGGGGTATGGGTCCGTTGCGATACCTGAGCACACGTCTCGTGCGGTCAAACCACTCCATCCTCTCGAGGAGTGCTTCCGCGTCGGATTGAATGGAGCCGAGTGACTTCGGCGGCGGATGGAGTCTGTTGAGCAGGACGAGCAGCCTCCTCGGTGCGTTGCCCCTCCTCTGTCCCTGCATGTCCGCCTTTTCCATCATCCCGCATCTCACTTTCTCGCACCTGATGTAGAAGTCCGGCGCAGGCGAAACCACAACCGTCAAAACAACAGCAGGCATTATCCTGCCCGCCAGCGGCAGAATTCTCCGAAGCTGACCAGCCACGGACTTTCATGGGACGGAAATGAATGGTATCCCGGCGTGCAGTGGTGCAGACATTTGCAGTCTGCACTTAACGGACGAGCGAACAAATTTGAACGGAAGCACATGTTGCGTCAACCCTGGTTGCTGAAACCAAGTTCCTTGATATGCTCGAGGATGCGAGGGATGTTTATACCGACGGGGCAAACCTCCTTACATCCGCCGGAGTGCGTGCAGAGGTTGGCCGGAAAAATGTCCCTGTTGACAATGGCTGTCCACATAGCGCCTGTAGGCCCGCCATATGGAGGGGTTATCCAGTCCTTGCCCAGTACCCTGTAAACGGGGCATGAGAAATAGCACCGCCCGCACTTTATGCACAGAAGTGCCTCCCTGAGCTCGGGGTCCAGATTTGCCTCAGACCTGCCATTATCCACTAGAACCAGATGAAACTCCTTGGGACCCGTGGCAGGGCTGACTCTATGCAGCTCTATATCTGCCGTTGAACTCGGACCCGATGTTATGTTGATATAGCTTGGGGGATAAAGACCACCATATGCTGACTGGACGAGTGTTTCCATCATCGCCATTTTGAGCGATGGTAGTATCTTGTCAATTCCTGTCACAGCGATATGCATCTGGGGAAGGACCGTGACCATGCGTATGTTGCCCTCATTCTCAAGAAGAGCAACAGATCCTGTGTCTGCAGCAACTGAGTTGGCACCAGTGAGACCCACCTCTGCCTTCAGATACTTCTGCAGGAGAAATTCACGGACCGTTGAAACCATCATCTCAGTCGATGAGTTTTCATTGATCGATCTGTCAATCTTTTCGTTTAACAGCCTACCAATCGCCTGCCGTGTGAAGTGCAATGCAGGTGCAACAATGTGTGACGGGGAGTCTTCTGCGATCTGGACAATGAATTCACCAAGATCTGTTTCCCAAACATCCTTGCCTGAGGATTCCAGCCTTTCTCTTATTCCTATTTCCAGCATGACGTTGGACTTGGACAGAACGATTTTTTTCCTTTCCCCTACAAGGTCTGTAACCAGCTTTACTGCATCCTCTCTGGTTCTCGCAAGATAAGCCTTGCCTCCGGAGGCTTCGACAGATTTTATTGTCAGCTCAATATAATGCTCTAGGTTGTCCAGTACCTCAAGTTTTGCTGTCCTGAGTTCATCTGCCATAGAGCTCAAATCGCTGAAACTGGACAGTATCCTATTCACACTTCGGACATTGTTATTTATAGCGCGGTCGACTGCTTTTTCCCATTCAGAAGTCAGATGATCACTTCCATTATATCCATGATGCCATCTGCATGCTTTGATAGATTCTGATAGCAAAGGGGGCACGCGACGAGTATTTTCCCAGAAACACGTTTAAGGGAGTTAGCGCGCACCTCTGCTACTTTGTTGCTGAGTGCAGGATTTACCGAACCCACCGGTGCTCCGCAACACATCGATGTTCGCAATCCAGTAACTACGTCATCCTCTTTCAAATCCATACCTGCATCAATCAGATGTTTTCTTATAATTTCCCTTCTTCCGAGATAGCGTGAATAGAGGCACGAGTCATGGAAGACGTAAGTTTTGCTTGTGCCACTGAGGCTATGGACTTTAATGAGATCAAGGTAACTTTTGACTTCGGCTTCAAGAAGTGACATTTCCTTGAGTCTGGAAAGTGCATTTAGTGTGTGAGGGTCAACCGTAATAACCGTTGTTATTCCCCTAGACGCAAGGAAACTGGAAAGTTTCTCTCCGTACGAACGGAATTCCTGAATCATCCCAAGTTCCAGAAGTATAGCTCCGCTGTATGGCTCCTCTTCATAAAGATAGGAAAAATCAACGCCAGCTTCCGTCAGCAGACTGGAAATTTTGGACAGTATATTTCCTGCGCGCTCAATCTCATCTCTGTCCGTTCTGACAACCAGCGTGCCAATACGGGAGAGTGCCTTCACACCAGCGAGCTTTCCAACCCTTGCAATTATACTCTCATATTGATGGAAAAGACTGGCAAGCTGGTACATATATGAAGTGTAAAGTATCACTTCCCCCTTCATGGGAATATTCAGTCTTCTCGCCCATTCGGAACATAATTTTCTGTTAATAGGAAATGGGACAAAGTCATCCATAAGATTTTCAAAAACGGTTTTTCTGATGGTCATAAGCTGATTTTTCGTCTTCCTGGGGTCAATATCAATTCTTTCACTCATACGATTTTTCCTGCTGTATTAATCACATGTATCGACGGCATTACATTTTACGTTCTCATTTGGCACCTATATATCTTCCATATCGAGAATTATTTTGGACACTTTGCAGTCTGTCTTAAGCAGATCCTTAAAGCTCTCATCCGCTGTTCCAGCACCCCTGACTTCAAACCACTTTTCTGCACCCCTCAGCTGTCCCCTGTTTATGAAGTCAACCGCCACTCTGAAATCTTCATTACTGTAACAAAATGAGCCTGAAATGCCTGTCTCACTTCTCACCACATTGTTTCCATCTAGATCCATCCTATTCTCATGAAGCCCAAGGAGTGATACTGTCCCACCTCTTCTCACGTGCCTTACAAGCAGATTCCTGGTTGCATTGTACCCTACGGCATCTATCGCCCTGTCAAATCCAATTTTGTTTCCTGCCCTGTCTAAATGTTCCTCAACCATTTCTGGAATCAAGGCAGCGGTGACTCCGTACTTCAACGACAGTTCCCTGCGAAAACTGTTTGTCTCAACCATTACAACCTCCGACGCCCCTGACACAAGCGCCATCCTGGCAGAGAGGAGCCCGATGGTTCCGGCTCCAGCAATTAGGACATAGTCCCCTACTGAAACATTTGCCTGCCTTACAGCTCTTACAGCACATGCGAGTGGCTCGGTCAGCGAACCATATAGGGCATCGTTCACTTCATGCACAGCGTAGGAAGGAACAGAAACATACTGGTCAAAGCCTCCATTGAAGTTTATGCCGATTATCTTTCTTTCCGGACAGAGCTGCCTGTCGCCGTTCGCACAGTACCTGCACCTGCCGCATGTCACGAGAGGATTGACTGTCACAAGTCTGCCTATCATCCATTCGAGTGAATTGTCACCTGTCTCAACGATGTACCCTGAAAATTCATGACCCATTACGCTTGGAGGCTTTCTCAATTCATTATGCCCTGTGTATGCAGACAATTCAGAACCGCATATACCACAATATTTCACCTTAACCAGTAAGTCGCCATTACGCGGATGCGGTTTCTCAGATTCGGTAACCTTAATGCGACCTATGTCTGCCCACAGGAGTGACTTCAACTCTATCACCTATAACTTCATAATCCGGTTGTTCAATAACGTTTGTCCGTACAGTTCCGGGCTGGCTACAAGTGTGACTTCCACACCTTTCCTCAGAAAATCAGGCATGCTGACTTTATAGTCCTAAAACCGCTACCAAAGGCGAAAAGAAGTTAACCGTTGAATCACCATGCGGATAATGGGGGCAGCAATGGAACTTAAGACGCAGTCTGGAACCTACTTCGCCACTGTGCGCTTCGGGATAAAGCACGAAGGTTGCTGGACGGAATTAACAGGAGAGAATACAGTAAAGGTGCACACGCTCATAAGTAAGCCGTTTAAGGAGAAGAATTGCATACTTGGGGTTATCGAGGTGAAGAGCGTGAGCCTTGATGCGGTCAAAAGATTTCTACGCTCCTTCAAAAGATCAAAAAAAATCACGGAAATACTGGAGATTGCGCCCGTTAACTATCAGCGCAAGTTGTTCAAAGTAACATTCAGGGAAGTTTATGACGGAATGGTTTCATCCCTTCTTTATGAACACTCCTCCATTTATCAGAATGACCTGATTTCAGGAGACGTTGAGCACATAACGGCTGTGATTCCAAAAAGTGAGGTGAACAGGCTTTACAGCGATCTCAGCTGTCTGGGAACCCTTTCTTATTACAGGCTCTCGAACGCTCACGTGAGCGAGCAGGCGCCAGTGGTGCTTGACCTTACGGATGCCGAACGTGATGCACTCATCATGGCATTCCGCCTTGGTTACTATGCAATACCAAGAACTTTTCATCTGGAGGATATGTGCACGATGCTAAATCTTTCAAAATCCACCCTTCAGGAATACCTCAGGAGGGCGGAGAATAAATTACTTGCTAAATGGATGTATGAAAATTCAGTTGAATGCTGAAAAGAAAGTGAATATGCGAAACAAAAGGGTGGAAGTAAAGATGAGATATGCCTTTCATCTAAAGATAAGGAAAAATATGGAGACGGAATACGTCGCAAGGCACAGGAACGTATGGCCTTCGATGATTGATGAGCTGAAGAGATCGGGTATAAGAAATTATTCGATCTACATCGACGGTCTGGATGTATTTGGATACTGGGAATGTAATGACATAAATGAGACACTGAAGTTTCTGAGAGATAGCAGAATAAATGCTGACTGGCAGAACCACATGTCGGAAGTGCTTGAGACACCTTCTGACGATCGGATTTCGGAAGGGTTGCGTGAAATTTACAGATTAGACTGAATTTTTGTAGCACAATGTGAGTTCGGCATAAGAAGCAGCGATCATTGAAGATTCACAAGCATTCCGCCATCAGCGAGCAGTTCAGTTCCAGTCACATATGTGTTCTCGTCGGAAACAAGGAAGAGAGCGGGCCAGACCATATCCTCCGGCCTTCCTATCCTGCCAATAGCCACCCTCTTTTCCATATATTTCCTCTTTGCCCTGTTGGATAGGTCTTCCCTGTTTATGTCTGTCAGAATTGTTCCAGGCTCCAGCGAATTTACCAGTATCCTGTTTTTTCCAAGGACTATTGAAAGCGAATGAACAAGGCCGTTGATTGCAGATTTTGTCGGTGTGTAGTGTGTCTGAAATTCACCACCTACCCTTGAACTTATCGAACTTATAAACAGTATTCTGCCTTCTATCTTATCTTCAATCATTCTCTCTGAGACAAGCTGCGTGAGTATGAAATGACTCTCGAAGTTTACACGCCATACGCTTTCCAGCAGTTCCCTGTCTATTTCAAAAAAATCTTTGAACGGACAGATGCCTGCATTATTGACAAGTATGTTGATATCACCGATATTCTTTTCTGCAAATCTGAACAGCCCCGGGATCTCCTCGATATTGTTCTGATCAATCTTATATGAAACGGCGTTCACACCATAACGGGACATCGACTCCACTGTTTCTTTTGCGGCACCGTCGCTCTTCGAATAAGAAATACAGACATTAGCACCCCTGCTGGCAAGACCAAGCGCAATAGCGTGACCTATGCCCCTTGACCCACCGGTGACCATGGCATTCTTTCCTTTGAAAGATAGGACGTTCTTCATGTGGCTTCCTTGTCGCTCATCGGATTTCATTTAGAAAACTGTTCGTTGGATGTAGTTTCTAGTGATTTTCTTTCGGTTCCGACAAATGACGGGTTGGTGCGCGACACTGCGGCAACAACTATTATTGCTGCAAGGAAAAATATACCCGCTATCCATCCTATATATGTGACACTTACGGCGACTATAAGAGGTGTAAACAGACCGAATATTGCAGCCTCAAACCTCATCGTGAACCAGACAAAGCCCTGCCCGGAATTCCTGACACTCGTCGGGAAGTGTTCCAGTGAGAGGAGCCTAGTAACCGGCCAGACACCGATACCCTGACCTATACCGAACAGAAGGAAAGAGAGAAGGAGCACCGGCACATTTGTCAGAAATGGCGGGTATACAAGAAGGAAAAACGAAAGAGAGCACATAATGGCACTTGTAAGATACAGGGGAACCCTTCCAACTCTGTCAGAGAGATATGCGTAGATAAGCAAACCGGGCACTATTGCAGAGCCAAAATAGATCGCTTCGAACGCAAATACGACCTGGGTGCTCACAAGATGCAGAGAGCTGAATATATACGGAAAGAATTCGCCATATGTTGAGGCTGGAATTCCCCACATAAGGTAAAGAAACCAAGCAAACACCAGTGGCTTCCAATACTTTGTAAACAACTCCCCATAGCGATGCTTTTTGTAAGACGCTTTTCTTCCTGTATCTGCAGCTGACGGAGTCTCTCCGAGTTCTGATATTGTCTTTTTTACCCTGTCTTCATGTCCTGAGAGAACGTCAAACCTTGGAGACTCTGCAAGCCTCCTTCTCAGAACCCAGGCAATTATTGCCACTATTCCAAGCATGAGCCAGATTGTTCTGAAAAGTATCATTCCTGTGTTGTAGAGTGCGATGGCTATGGCGAGCTCGACGAGAACAGCAACATACCACATCACATTTGTAATGGACATCAGCTTTCCCCGCTGGTTCTTGGGAGAGAATTCTGATATGAGCGACCACGAGGTGGGTACATCTGCTCCCACTGCTATTCCGACAAGTCCATAGAGTGGCAATGCCCAATAGATACTGAATGTGAATGCCAAAAGAATGGAAGCAATGGCATAAATTACCATATCCAGCTGATAGATATACTTTCTACCATACTTGTCCCCCAAAGGACCGAAAAACAGAGCGCCAAAAGCCGTTCCCAGAAGAGTTATGAGCGCTGGAAGACCTGATTCAAAAACGTTCAGATGCAGATATGAAATGAGAGCCAGGAGCGTAATGCCAGTGCCAGCGAACATGCCAGCATCTAGAAAATCGCCCAGAGATGCGATAAAAGTCCAGCTATAGTGCCTTCGACTCAGCTTGGCATTGTCAATTATATCTATCTCTGTAATATCGGTCCCCTCTTGTAAATAAATCGCTTGGAGTTATAAAAGCAGGGTTCCGCACAGTTCCGGTATCGCATCCCGGAGCTGAAGCAGATGGATGAAATAACACCACATAACGACATCTTCACCTCAAAGCGAATTTTTCTAAATTTCCAGTCCATCAATAGATGGATCGTAGGCAGGCAGAACTCTTCCAATTTTCTGAAACGCCTTGTAGGCATCTATACATTCAAAGATATTCTCGGCAATACCAATCGGATGGATATTTGATATATTAGCCGTTTTAAAGGCGCAATCGGTAAAAACGACCTTTCCCTCTTTAGTGCTGATTACGAATGCGAGACTGGATCTGTGATGGCAACCGACCCACATCACATCAATACCCTCTATCAGCTCTACGAGCCTCGGGCAGTCGAAGAACCTGACTCTTTCCCAAGCCTCAAATTCAATATACTGCAGTATGTCGTCCGGTATGAAGAGACTTCTCGGCAAATGTTTGGAATACATAGGTGCCTGTATGTCGTCGACCCATCCCTGTCGATGAATGAATATGTTTGCCGCCGGGAACCTCTTCAGGCCACCCACTGTGTAATCCTGTATTGGGGTAAATGATACATTGGATATTTGTCGAGGCGAAAAACCTATTTTTTCAAGTTCGGAAATAGCATCAAATTGTTTGAAAATACATCTTTCGCCAGCAAACTTCCTCATTTCAGCATTTCTCAGCATTAGATCATCAGGAAGGCCTGTATTAATCAGAAAATTCGTATCTTCATTATATGCAAGAAGCATGTGAAAGGATAGCTTCTCCCACTTGTCCCACGAAGACATCCAGTAAACTTCGGGTGCGGGAACTTCTGATTCGCCTGTTTTTATGACCCTGATACGGTACTCTCCCTTATTTGAAGTCATGAGTGACCCCGAAACCAGGTTTCTCATCAAGTTTTATATATCCAAGCTCCGGAACAGGTATTCCACTGGAATGCTGTTCCATCCATTCTCTGTACTTTGTGAGGTATTCAGCCATGGGCGCTACTGATTCCGATTGACTGAAAATGAAATGAAGGTTGTAGATGTTTCCGGAGTGTGGGATGACCCATGCACCATATGTTTCGGCAAGTGAAGCGATTTTCAACATAGCTGTCATGCCTCCAACCCAAGTGGTATCGGGCTGGAGTATCGTAACACCGCTGTCTAGAAGCTTTTTGAAATCATAGATGTAATAATGATGCTCGCCCGCTGAAATTGGTGTTGCTACAGACTTAGTAAGCCGTGAAAAACCCTCAAAATCGTCAGGCAGCAGAGGCTCCTCAACCCACCTCATCTCAAACTTTTCCAGACGCGATATCATGAATACTGCAAAGTTATAGTTCCATGACATCCAAGCATCACCAGCGAGTTCCACTTCATAGCCGATTGCGTCGCGAATTGTCTTGACAAGCGCAATGTTTTTTTCAACTGCAAAAGGATCTGCAGGGCCCGCGGCGAACCTCATTTTCATTGTCCGATAGCCATCTTCCACGTACTTCAGCGCCTCCTTCTGGAGTTCCTTAGGGGGAAGCGGATGGAGATGGCTCGCATATGCCCTTATGGCATCCCTTGTAGCACCGCCAGTAAGCTTGTAAACAGGTACTTTCAGCTCTTTACCCAGCAGATCATACATTAGAAGGTTGATTGCGCTTATCGCATGCATCGCAAGACCTGCCCTTCCCAGTGGTAGGGTTTTTCTGTAGAGATAATCCCATGCCTTGGATATTTCAGCTGTATCGAAACCGATTATGCTGCTTGATATGTTAGAGATGAAATCTGCAACAGGTTCGGAAACAGCCAAATAAGAACTGAGACCAGACTCCGTGGTCATTCTTGCAAAACATATTCTGCTGAGCAAAGCTGCTTCTACAGGGGAAGTTTCACCAAGATATTGCTTGTAGTAGTCTGTTGGTTTAACATAAGGGTATATCGGTTGCCGTACCTCCTCGAATTCTGTAAGGCTTATATTCGAAATTCTCGACATTTCATTTGATCACCAATTGTCAGTATTTAATAGAGTTTCCGGATTTGTTCGTCATAAATTTTAACCGCATAATTCCCATTATATTGTAAGGTTGTGTTCGGTTTGAACGGATATGGAAAGGTTAGAGGCATCATTCCCGCTATGCCAACATTTTTCACAAAGAGAGGGGGATTATCCTACTCAGATTTGCGGTCGGCTATAAACTTCGCCGTTGAGTGCGGTGTCTCCGGTCTCGCAGTTCTTGTTATTGGAGGCGAATTTTACAAGTTGAATGAAAATGAAAGGAAGAGAGTGGCCTCTGCGGCAATTGGAACGGCGCATCGACGTCTGCCGGTGTTCATCGGTGTGTCACACTCAGGATTAAAGCCGGCTGTCGATCTTGCGAGGCATGCAGTGAACAATGGCGCTAGCGGTGTCATACTTTCTCCGCCGTACTTCTATCCAATGAGAAAGGAGATCGAAGAAACCACAGTTCGATTTATAAGGGAGTTCTGCGACTTGTGCTCCTGCCCGGTCATTCTGCAACTGTTTTACACTGAAAATGCGATGCCGCTCGGCGTTGCGGAATTGAAGGACGTGTTAGCTGAATCTCAGAATATTGCAGCAATTAAAATCGAAGGCAATAATGCTACACGGATTATAAGGCAGCTGCACAGAAATTTCGCTTCAAAAGTTTCCATTCTCGGAGGCAAACTGGGAATAAATTTTGCCGAAGAGTTGAACAATGGTGCCTCAGGAACCATTCCAGGTCTCTCATTTTCAGACATCTTCGTAAGAGCATTTGATGCCTTCCGCAGTGAAAGGAATGGAGGAGTAAAAATCTTGTCTAACCTTGAACCCTACTTCAAATTCATCAATGGCCACTTCGATCAGTTCGTTGCGATTGAAAAGGAACTTCTTCTTTTTAGAGGGGTGGTGGCAAACTCTGGCCTTAGATTGCCTTGCATACCTCTGACAGACCGACAGCTTACCGAACTAAAACATAGGGTGTTTCCGGCATGCTATGGGAGGTTATGAAATATGTTTTCCTGACATCGACTGCCAGGCGTGCATCTATGCCAACATTCAGCGGGAAAAACTAACACGTATATGAAAATCATCCAGTTTCCTATGTTTGTTTTACAAGAGACACAATACAGCATAATGGCTGGTTTAACGGATATCGACGTGATTGTACCAGGATGAAAATGAGCTACAGTCTCCAATTCCCGAGCTGATGTTGAATGTCATCTACAACACGTGTGGAGATAAGTCACCCAAGAATTCACATGGCATTTACCTACAGGCTATCACTGCCCCATGGTTTTCGGCAAAAGGCATCAGCACAGAGGACTTCGGTTTCCTAAACATGATAGAATGCACCTGGAGGATACAGGGATCTGTTTATCTCGGTGAAAAACTGCAAGCATCTAACAAAGGACTGTAAAAACCTGATAGAAAAGCGCCTTTTACATGAAATCTGTCCATAGATTGCAAGATCCACAGCTATAATTTCTTTTACCAATGATGCCATATCACAGGGATTCAGATCGACAGTTTCGAAATACGAATACCGTAGTCTTCCGACAGGTTCTCACGGCACTACTCCTTAGCAAATCGGTGAGCTGCCTCATATGTTAAAATACATCGGTGATGTGCCTGCTGTATAATGACGGAAAAGGGGAACGGATCAGAGAAAGGGATGGGGCATTCTCTACTGGCGGTGAGAGGTGGACAAATCGCATATGATACGGCCGGCAGAGGCACTCCCGTTCTCTTCATACATGCGGCGATTGCAGACAGGAGGATGTGGAACCGCGAGATGAGCGTCTTTGCTGGGGACCATCAGACTGTCAGATTCGACATGAGGGGATACGGACAATCGCCGCCTGCCTCCGCGCCATTCTCCTGTGTCGAAGACATAAGGGCTCTCGTAAAGCATTTGCGCCTCGAAAGACCTTTCCTTGTGGGCTGCAGCATGGGCGGCGGATTCGCAGTAAGCTATGCAATTGAATTTCCGGAGGAGGTGAGCGGGCTCTTCCTGGCAGCGCCGGGTGTGTCCGGGACACCGTTTGAGGCATTCAGCAAAGAAGATCTTCCGGCTTTCGAATACGATGAAACGAAATCAAAGGAAATAGCTCAGGCCTGGTCGGAAGGGAGAGCATCCGAAGCATCGGAGAAGCTCCGCAGGCTCTGGTGCCCGGAGCTTACGGGAAGGAATCTGGAACTCTTCAGAGAAATGGTTGAGCAGAACATGGCTGAGATATTCACCGAAAACAGCATGCAGCACATTGAGAGGGGAAAGCCTGCCTACCCTCTTCTGAAAGCGGTTCATACGCCGACAACAGTCCTTGTGGGTGACAGGGATAATCCTTCATCGTTGCCCTTTGCAAAACTCGTATCCAGAGAAATTCCAGATTCCAGGCTGGTCATTGTCCCGGGGGCAGACCATCTGATAAACCTCTCCAGACCCGATGAATTCGAGACAGAGCTGAGATCTGCACTCAGAATGGCAAGGTAACGGCACAATCCCGGAATGGCATGCACCCGAATCAGAACAGCTGTTACAGCTGTTTTGAAGAGCGGATTATATAAAAGGAAATTAAGTGGTTTGAAGTGTTTTTCTGAAAGAGACAGCATTGAAGATTCAGCGTCTGCGGATCATCAGGATAACTGCCGCTCCGGCAAGGATTGCCGCTGCAGCTATTCCTCCGATGAGTGTGTAACCCATCGTTGTCATTGAGCTGTCGAGCCCGACGGTCGGGTCGTATGCCAGTTTGCTGTAGTTTGTGTTCCATCCGGCCGGTGTGCTGAATATGAAGAGTATGTGCGTCATTCCTGCCTCTTCAAAGCCGTGATTGAACATCTTCGCCGTCACATTGACGGTCGCTGATGTTCCGTTGCTGTAGGTCGCTGTGGCGCTACTGCCCCATGAGATAAATCCCAGTGCGGAGAAGCTGCTCTGGTCGATGTTGATTCTGTCATTGCCGTGGTTGTTCTGATTGGCGCCGGAATTGCCGTTTGCATTCGCAACAGCGCTGTCCTTCTGGTTGTTATTGTTGTTCTGGCTGTTGTCTCCAACCTGCGTTCCGGCCGAGGAGGGCTCATTGCCCTGCGCGTCTCTCACGATGTTGTGCCCGACAACTGCAACGGCAAGCGCAAGCTTGTCGCCGGTATTGTTGAACCATGTCCACTTGTTCACTAACAGATCGAACTTCACATGCGCCGAAGACTCGTTGACATGGAAGACTACTGAAATGCTGCCCTGGCCTATGCCATGAACGGGCTGCATCGTGCCGTCTTCGGCCGCAATCGCAGCATTATTGTTGTCGTTTCCGCCGGAGACGTTAAACAGATGCATGGGGCCGAGCGCAAATTCTTCGGAAGTCAGGTTGAATGTTATGTTTACCATCTGGGATGCGTTGTCGTATGATACAGCGACGCCGCTGCTGTAGTTGAACATTCCGCCCTGTGTCATGTCTCCCATATCGGGGAATGCCCTGACAGTGGAAAGCACCGCAACAGGCACGCCTGTGCTGTTCAATTCATAGACACCGCGGACGTCAATGGTGAAACCCGTATTGTTGCTCTGATTCCTGTAGAATATATGCAGCATGGGCTTGAAGTCCTGGAACCACACGGTTATCTTGCTGTTCGATACGATTATCGAATTGTCGTGGTTTTCTATCTTTGGCACTGACGGTGCAGGCGACGGATGTGTGTCACCCATGGCGAATGAAGCCGCTGAGAGAAACATCAGCGCCGCAACCGAAATTGCCACTGCTTTGCTTAGACCAGTCATATTCCTCACAATCCGCTTATTTGAAACGAGGGTCTATAAACATTATTTGACAGCCGTCGAACATATCCCGATTTAAGGACATGCCTGGTGCCGTTTCGCGTTCAGCAGGCGCTTCAGCCACGCCGCAAAGCGTGCCCTGTGCACGAATCTGAGCTTCAAAACTGAAAAGCTTTAAAAACAGCACCCGTAATCCCATCACATTAATGCCGGTGGTAATAAATGACTGAAGACGCCCAGGTGAAAACTGAAAGCAGTGGTGAAGTCAGAGACACAATTAAACAGGGCGACATAGTTCAGCTGGAACTTGATGCCTGGATATCTGAAACGGGGAAGCTTTTCCAGACTACAAGCAAGGAGAATGCCCGGAAGGAGGGGATATACGACGACAAGACAGTATACGGCCCGGTCTATGAGATCGTTGGAAAGAACAGATTGTTCCCGGGTCTGGAAAAATCGATTGTCTCTGCTGGCGTCGGGGATGAGTTTGAAGTAAGCATCAGGCCGGAGGAAGCGGCGGGAAACAGGGATCCGGCGCTTGTGCGGCTTTATTCAGTAAGGGAGTTTGAAAGGATGAATGTGGAGCCGAAGGTCGGCGAGGATGTCCGGATAGGTGACAGGGTAGGAAGGATTACCCAGGTAACCGTTGGCAGGGTCAGGGTTGATTTCAATAATCCGCTCGCCGGCCATTCGCTGAAATACAAATGCAAAATTATCAAGAAGGTGGAGGACAGGGAGGAGAAGCTGAGGGCCTTCCTCGAAATGTATTACGGAACAGACACCGGCTTTGAAATAACAATAAACGGCGATTCGGTCTCGGTTGTCCTGCCTGACTCATGCAGGCTGGACCCCAGATGGATGAATGTGAAACTCAGGTTTGTGGCTGAAGCATATGAATCCGCCGGAATGAAGGAAGTGAATTTTATCGAAAAGTATGTAAAATCAACGCCTGAGACCGCCACGGAGAAAAAGCAGGAAGGGGAAGTGGAGGAAAAGACAGCGGTTGAAAGCGCGCCTGAAGCAAAAAGTGAGACCCAGGAACAGAAGAGCAATTAGCAATCCCGGGACATGCTGTGATGGCCGGGATGACAGGCAACATCCGGCCTGCAGCAGGGCGTGTGGCCTAGTCAGGATATGGCACTTGCCTCCTAAGCAAGTGGTCGTGGGTTCGAATCCCACCACGCCCGCTCTGTTCAGGTGCGCGCCCGTTTATTTCTTCGATTTCCTCTTCGAGTCGAAAGGCATAACTGCGGCTACGTCAACCAACGCCTCAATAGGCATCTGTTAAAGGATCTAGACATACTGGTTTAGGGCGTTATCGGCAGGAAAGTGAGGAATTCAAGCTGAAGATTTCTAATCGTTAGCTTACCGTTGGAAAAGAAAACTCGGAATGTGCCTCTATGATGGCACCTGGCAAGGGATACGAAACCGATCGTTTAACCTCCTTGAGAGTTCCACCGCCAGGTAAACTAGAAATCATTCCAATCGGATACAGGCCTTCGGCATCAGCACGGTTTCAGGATCACCTAAAGTCGACTCATCTTTAGAGAGCACTCAGGATCAGAGAACCGGTAACCGAAGGGAAGTACCTAATGGCGAAGAATTTGATTTCGAAAACCACGGGACCAGCTAATCAAGTTGAGTGGCAATTTTTCCCTTTGTCCAGTAAGCTCCCTGACCATTTAGCCCAAGTAATAGGATCATTCCAAGATGCCTCACAGAGAATTAGTTCTGAGACCAACAAACTGAATAGTAACGCTGTTCTAAAGGAGATATCAAAGGGTCTCATCCAGGCAGGGTTCCAAGTCGAGAAGAGTTCTTCTACTGATGGGAAAATCCGTGTTCCAGTCTTGTTCGGGAAAAATGGACAAGTCGAGAAGTGGTTTCATGCAGATGCTTTCGCCGAAGTGAAGAAGACAGTTATAGAGATAGAGGCTGGGAGAGCCGTGACGAACTATCAGTTCCTTAAAGACCTCTTCGAAGCTTGTGTCATGGTAAACGTCGAGTTCCTAGTAATAGCCGTCAGGAAAGTTTACAGAAACAGTCATGATTTTGAAAAGGTGATTACGTTTTTCGAGACTTTATACGCGAGCAACAGGATAGCATTACCATTGAATGGTATCCTTGTCATCGGATATTAATGTCCGATTAAACTTCCCAAAATGTGCAAGATCCCGTTTTTTGAAAAACAGGGGATCCTGATTGAAATCACCTACAACAAGTGGAATAGTTTACTTTATGAATTGAATGACCAGCTTTATTATGATCGTCTACATTCAGCAAGGTAGAAATTTGAGCCTAACGAAAATCCTGAAAGGTAACAGCGCGCTTTCTCGAAAACTGAGTTTATTATTACCAGAGTTGACACCTGCCGTAACCAAGAATAACGCCCTGCTTGCACCGCCCCTAACCAATCATTATGGGTTAGTAGGCACGGCGTTCGATTATCTTTTGAGGTTTGAAATCCAGAAACGATACACAGTTGAAGTAAGAGGTTGGATTGCTGAAGCAGCGTTAGCAAGACTGCTCGGTTCTGCTTTGGGTAAGAAGACCGGCCCTAGTCTGACAGCCTCTGATTTGAAGAAGATTGAGCGAATCACAGGATCTACCGAATCACGTGTCATTACCGGCAACTCCGCTTTGAAAGACAAGAATGGAAATATCCCTCCGAAGCTGATTCCCGTCCTGTGGAAGCAAGGGAATGCATTAGTCGGGAAAACGAAATCTATCTTGCACAAATATCTGAAATCAAGGGACGAGTCATGGATTGAAAGGCTTTGCGAATCTTCGTTGAAGCTTGCAAAGTTAGATTCGATTTTTCGTGCGGGATTCGTGGATATACCACTTGATGACGTCGACCAAGAAGATGTCGAGGATCTGCGAAACCTACTGAAGATTGTCCCTTGGTCAACCCTAGACCCATATCTTGGGCAGCGCACCTTGCTCAATCCATCCTTCAGGGACTATTCAAGGTTGATGTGTGGAGCCGACGCCGATATGATAGCAGGTTCTCTCTTGATTGACATCAAAACTGTGAAGGCCATGGATCAACGAAAATATGCGGCTCAACTAGTTGGTTATGGAATATTAGCCAACAAACATCAGCAAGAAGATAACTCATTTCCAAAGGTGACGATGTTAGGTCTCTATTATTCAAGATTCGGGATCCTGCAAACTATCCAGTTTAAAGACGTAATCCGCAATCCGTCCTACCAAGAAGCCGAGCAGGATTTACTTGAGGCCTCCAAAGTGCATTCCTTTACAAACATTCTTTCTGAATTGAAATAAGGAGAACGAAGTTGTGCCGTGCATAGTAACGCTCCATTTCCTTGTGTTGCGACATGCGTGCGGTTAATGAAGCAAATGCACCAAATGAGTTGATCCCTTCATACCCGCTCAGTGAGGGTGATTCGTTACTGAGGCAAAAATAACACTATACTCAGATCCTCTGCATCCCTATCGGCAGCAATGTTCCTTCCTTCCCCTCTGGCAGCAATCTATTGGTGACCTCCACCTCATACTTCTGGCTCCAGTCCCCCTCCAGCCCGAACTCTGCCTACTTGCAGCACCCGTTCCAAGAGCACCCACGAGTGTTGACGCAATTCTATCACCTCAAATACTCGCGCCTTCTATGGAGCCTCCAGCTAGAGTGCCATATTGACGAACCTTTGACTTTCCCCCCATCGCGAGGTAGAGCTTCCTCTGGTCGATGAGGATCAAAACGCCTACCACTCAGGATCTTCTCCCGAGCTTGTGACAGTTAGCATCTCTTATCCCTTCATTGATGTTGCACCCTTCGTCGGATTCGTGAACGAGGATGTGTCGACCTATGGCGGACATAAAGGGTTAGGCAATGAGTGCCGCAGATACATCAGCTTCTGAAACATGACCGACCTTCCATTCTTGCAGGAGCAGTGTCAGC
>JAHEAD010000018.1 GCA_019721075.1 Candidatus Sysuiplasma jiujiangense | reverse complement strand
CAAGGTTTTTGACTCCGAGGTCCACACCGCAAATACTGCCGCTGTTCTCCGGTACTGTGTGTTCCTCAATGACTGCGAGCGATACAAACCATCTGCCGCCCCTTTCCGATACTGTCGTACTGGGTATGTGCCCATCCGCCGGAAGGCAGCCGTTCTCCTTCAGACTCATCGTGCCGATGCACGGCAGCTGTATGCTGTAACCCTGTGCCTTCATCGCACCGGTGAGCCTGAACGAGCCACAGCCGTGCTTTTTCGACTTGAATTTCGGGAAATCGGCATTACCGTCAAAGAACCGGGTGAATGCACTGTCGAGATCGCGCAGTGCCTCCTGCGGTGCACACTTGGATATCTCATACATCCATGAGAGATTTCCTTTCTTCAGCCTGTTGAGCCCCGAACCGATTTCAGATATTTCCGCACCGGCGTGCGATCCACGCGCCGCTGCATAGTCCTCCAGTCTTTTCATCTGCCTGCCGGTGCCGCTCTTCCGGTCGGCGGATGACACACGGGCATACAGCACAACCCTTTCCGCAGGTGCATGTCCCGGCTCAGGTTCATGGACAAGTTTTGTTCCCGTTGCCAACTGCCCGGTAGGTCCTGGAAATCTGCCAGAACGATAAAGCCTGTAGGCCGTCCTGTAGTCTATGCCGTTCTTGCGTGCCCGGTCTGACAGCTTCACTGGTTTTGCGTATTACTGTCTCGCATTAAAATATATCGACTGTTGAAATCCCATTTTGCTTTGGCGTCTGGAGCTGGATACTGCAAGCAAAACTTTAACTTTCGCAAGAGAAATCCTGATGTAACTGCATAGTTTGCAGATGATTTGACCGTTCAAGCATCAGCATACCTCATTATGAAACCTCCGAAATCAAATGGAGCACTCGTGCTTTACGTTGCCGCCTTGCCTCTCACCGTTCTGAAACATCTAAACAGAGGGAGTATCTTCTGCTGCCTGAATGAAAATTTTTTGAATTGAAGAGCACTCCAGGAAACTGGATTGCTGCAAGGAGCATGACACTTCCCAAGGCTTACTGTATTTGCAGATTTTCAGGATGCTGTCTATGTCTGCGGACTGTTATGCAACAAATGCCATATTTGCCAACAGAGATTGGAGAAAATGCACGATTTAATACAAAATATGAAACAGCGCGTCATCTGGACAAAGAATAAATAAAAAATGGCTTATAGTGCCGATAGAACATTGGACGATCAGGAATGATTTCTTATGGCTACTGCTGCAGTTTTGGGAGGTGCGGGGGGAATAGGTAACGTGGTTTCAAGAGTACTGGCTGACATGAATGCGTTCGATACGGTGCTGATAGCTGACATCGACGAACGCCGGATAGATTCGATGATTCGTTCAATAGGTTCCGATAAGATTTCGGGGAGAAAACTGGATTTCAGGGTCAGTGACGACATAGACAGGGTTCTCACGAAGGCCGATGTTGCTGTGAATTGCAGCTGGGACGATTTCAATCATATCGTGACAGATGCGGCAGTCAGAACCTCTACAGACATGGTTGACCTTTCTTCAAGCATGTCGGGTTCGGAACTTCTTCAGATTGGAAGGACCCAGGAGGCTATCGATGCAGGCATTACCATAATACTGGAGCTTGGTGTTGATCCGGGCATAAGCAATGTTTTCGCAAGGAAGCTCACAGAGGATATGGAGAGCGTGAATTCTATCCGCATCAGGGATGCAGACAGAGACATTGGAACTGTTGAACATCCCTTCAGATTTACAGTTAGAGGAGTCCTGGAGGAGTGGACATGGGATGCCGTGACATGGGACAGGGGGGAATTCAAACTTGAACCTCCACTCAGCAGATGGGAAGACACGGTCTTTCCGGAACCCATCAACACACTCAGGACATATCTCACTCCTCATGAGGAACCTATTACCCTTCCGAAGTTCCTTGGCAAGCCTGTTGATCATGTTGATTTCATGCTTGCACAACCCTATGAAATGTTTTCAGTACTGAAGAGTCTTGGCCTCCTCGAAAAAAAGAATGTCAGGATAAACGACGAAACAAACATATCCCCATACGATTTCCTCGCCAGCTATCTGAGCAGGTATCAGTCGAGCAACTCGCCAGGCGAAATTACGGATGTGAGCTGCGTGCTGGTAAGTGTCGATGGCATCAGCAATGGAAAGCCTGTGAGAAGGAACGCGTATGCGCTTGCATTTTCCAGAAAGGAATGGAAAGCCGTAGGCGGCCATGTCCTCACCGGAACTTCCGCTGCAATAGGCGCCGAAATGATTGCAAACGGAAAAATAACCATGCACGGGATGATTCCTCCCGAGGCGTGTATAGAGCCCGAATACTTCCTTAAGAGAATAGAAGATTTTGGAATTAAACTGAAAATAAACAGAGGAGAATAAAAGCGACCGTACAGATCATGCGGAGATGCAGTGACATGAAAAAGGAAAAGGGGTTCGGAGAGACCGAAGAGAGAGCTCACGAAGAATTCACAATATCGGGCGGAAAGAAGCAGAATCGAAGCAACAGGCGGGTTGGAGTTGACAGCTACTGGAAGCAGTATCAGAATATTTTTCCAAAATATTTCTGGGGGGATGACACACGTCTTGCCAGCATCGTTGTTTCCGGTGCGTCCGGATCGACTGTCAGGGACGTCAACGGCCGCATATTCATAGATCTCACGAGCCAGTGGGCGACAAACAACTTGGGCAATGTGAACCCGGAAATACTTGATACGGCCATCGACGCACTGAAACGGTACGGCTTCCTCATTTATTTCATGAATCCTCACGTTCCAATGATAGAGCTTGGAAAAAAACTGCTTTCCATCAGCCCTTCAGGTAATTTGAAACGTGTATTCCTGGAACTGTCGGGCACCGGAGCCGCAGAGGCAGCGGTTAAATTCGCCGTCGAGACCAGCAAGAGACCACAGATACTGAGTTTCATGGGACAGTATCATGGACTGTCGATAGGGGCCGGCGTTATCGGTTCCCTGAGCGCTTCGGAACGGAGATACTGGGAAGCATATCAGGGGGGCGTGGTCCATGTGCCCTACCCGTTTCCATACAGAAGACATCCCGGCATGAGCGAAGACGAGTTTGGTGAACACATTCTGGGGCACATAGAAAATCAGGTTCTGAGATATGTTGCCGCTCCAGACAGGATCGCAGGCGTAATATTTGAGCCGGTTGCATGTGAAGCGGGTGTCTGGATCCCACCGGCAAACTTTGTCCGGGGTCTGCGAAAACTGTGTGATGAACATGGATGGTTATTTATTGCCGACGAAGTCGAGACAGGCCTGGGCCGGACAGGTAAAATGTGGGCCATTGAGCATTTCAATGTTTCTCCAGACTTGCTCGTGATAGGCAAGGCACTCAGTGGCGGTCTTCTGCCGATTTCCGCAGTCCTCGGGACCGAAAAGACACTTGGCAGAGAAACGGTCGCAGCCGGAACTACTTTTGGAGGCATGCCGGCGGCATGTGCTGCTGGCATCAAGACGATTGAGCTGCTGACACGCGATCGGCTGGTGGAAAAATCCGAACGTCTCGGAAAGGAGGCACTGAAGAGACTTAAGGAGCTCGAAGCATTAGACAGCATAGGCGAGGTGAGAGGACTCGGATTGTGTCTTGGCATTGAGATTGTAAAGGACAAAGGGACCGGGATCCCGGATCCTGGTCTGACACGAAAGGTTTTCTTCGAATGTGTCAGGAACGGAACTATTCCGCTTTACAATTATGGTGACCATGTCCTGCGGATTGAACCTCCGCTTACCATAGAGAAGGATACACTGGATCGGGCACTAAGCACAATGGAAGATGCTTTACGTCGATTCAGTCGGTGATATGGGTTTAATCGACTGCAGCGGTCTTTGGTTAAGCTGTGCTCGCAGGCACCTTTTTCCTTCCGTTTGCTGCATCCTGCGCAAGTCCACTCATTAACCTTTGTCGGATTCTGAAACCATTTGCACACAGGTCTGTCGAATTGTATTACCG
Source organism: Candidatus Sysuiplasma jiujiangense (assembly GCA_019721075.1). Classification (NCBI taxonomy): domain Archaea; kingdom Methanobacteriati; phylum Thermoplasmatota; class Thermoplasmata; order Candidatus Sysuiplasmatales; family Candidatus Sysuiplasmataceae; genus Candidatus Sysuiplasma; species Candidatus Sysuiplasma jiujiangense. Next base: position 38,186 of record JAHEAD010000018.1, on the reverse strand, counting down.
GAAAGGTCGTGAAAGCCCATGAATGAATTCATGGGATGAAGCGACTGACATTGGACAGATTGGACGTTTTCAGCAGAATTTTCAGGGAGTGCCATAAGATCTCAGTATCAATCGCTTTCCGGAGAGCAAGAGATTCAAGTGATGAATGGCATTTCAGGAACTTGCAGTAAATATTGGAAGAAATCCATTTATCCCCATTCAACCTTGGGATCGAGGACAGCGTAGAGAACGTCAGCGATCAGATTTGCGATTATTACTCCGGCGGCAAAGAAAATTGTAACGCCGATAATTGCGGGAAAATCCGACACTACAATTGAATTGTATGCGAACGTCCCGATTCCCGGCCAGCCAAAAATCTCTTCAATGACGACCGTGCCCGAAAGAAGTGAACCTGTCATCAACGCCAGAACTGTTACGGTGGAAGTCAGTGCATTGCGCAGTACATGTTTAAAGAGCACCACCGATTCTGCAAGCCCTTTAGAGCGGGCAGCCTTGATATAATCGAGAGATAAGACCTCCAGCATGGAAGAACGCGTCATTCTGGTGGTTATGCCGAAGTTCAGAAATGCAAGCGATACTGCCGGCAGAATGAGATGCCTGACCGAACTTACGAAATCGGTGAAATTCAGCGCAAGAAGACTGTCGACAACGGGCATTCCCGTTATTGTCGGCGGCGGGGTCAGGGAAGGATTGATCATACCCGTGTCGGGTAGAATGCGGATGTAAAGACCGAATATCAGGACGAGTATTACACCTCCCAGAAATGTCGGTGTCGCCCAGCCGCTGAGATATAGTGCCCTCACAATGTGATCTGCGGTTTTACCCTGTCTGGACGCGGCAATCACACCCAGCGGAATGCCAACGGCCATCATGATAAGAAGGGAGGCGAGGACCAGTTCCAGCGTGGCCGGAAAATAATGCAACAGTTCAGGCAGTATGGGGGCGCCATTGATTGTATTTGTTCCCCAGTTACCCGTCAGAATTCCCTTCATGTAGTAGTAATACTGTGTGTAGAAAGGAGCGTTGAGGTGGTATTCAGCAACGATAGCAGTTATTTCGGAATGGCTCGCATGCCTTCCAGCCCAGACAACGGCCGGGTCAGGGAGCATCATGTGGGATAATACGAAGACAATAAACGTTGTCCCTATCAGAAGAAAAAACATCAGGCCTATCCTTTTCAGGATAAAAATCAGCATATCTCCCGGGTTTCTCCTCATCCTCACCCTTCATTGGACCTTCATTGGAAAACACTTCACTTAATTCTGTGATCATGACATGATGAGCGTCATGCGAAGCACACTAACAGATTGCCAACCGGTTATGGGAAAAGGTTTGGAATGCAGTGCCCGGTCAGGTCAAATACAGCGTATTGAAGTACATGACAAAGTTGGGAGCGACACTGCCCATGGCGTTGAAAACCATACCGTGAAGATTTGACGAATATATTGCGAAGACGGCTGGAACAGCAAGCCACGCATCAATGTACTGGTTATACATTGCGGCTGTGATGTTTGCATACATCTGACTTACCGCTGAAGCACTTACGTTGGACATCGCACTGTATGCTTCGTTGTCTATTGTGGTGTTGGTCCAGTTTGAAGGCGGCCAGGCTGTTCCGCCCGGCAGAACTATCTGCTGGGTAGCGTCATCCGGTGAAACATAATCCGCAGAGTAGAAATCCAAACCCAGGGGATACGCGGAAACGTTGGCGGTGGGCGGAAAAGTAATGCTGTCGAACGAAGACAGGGAAACTCCCTCAAGTGTTATGTTGATCCCTATAGCACTGAGGTCGGATTTGATGATATCCGCTGCTGAAGTTATGTCCGTGGATGATACATAGAGAAAATTGAAGGTGCCGGGTAAGCCATTGGGATGGCCGGCAGCCTTCATTTCGCTCTTGGCAAGGGTCAGATTATACTGGTAAGGCGAAAGGTTGTTGGGATTGTAATCAGGATAGCCGGGTACCACGGGTCCGACCCATGGGTATGCATATCCTCCAAACGCAAGACTGATGATTTCTGAATAATTCAGGGCATGAACTATGGCCGCTCTGACAGACAGGTTGCTGAAGTACTCATACGACGTATTCATGTACATGAACCAGGACGCCTGCGTGGAGCCATAAATGGGCGGCATCTCTGTAACGGTTATGCCTGGTGTTGACTTCAGCGAGTTAATGACTGTAGGGCTGTATTCGGCATCAATAATCTGTGCCTTCCCGCTCTTGATATTGGCTATTGCAGTTGTTGCCACGCCGACATAATCGACTGTCACATTGCTTCTCGCAGGATCGATGGCGTTATTCAACTGGGAGGAGGGTAGTTGCAGTCCCCAGTAATCAGGTGACTTTACGAACTCCATATACGACCCCTTTACCCAAGTCTTGAGCTCGTAGGGACCTGTCCCCATAGCATTGTCTGAAAGGTAGCCATTCTTCTGATCTGCCACCACACCACCGTGAGCATCAATATAAATGGGATCGACTGCTGCACAGACCGGAACAGTAAGAGTTGCGAGGAAATGTGCATACGGGACATCACCGAAGTAACCCGAGCCCTGTGCGAAGTGTATCTCATACTGATTTATGACATAAATGGGCAGACTCGTGTTTTCCATTACAGCCAGCTGAGATGCACTGGGTGAACTGAAATTCGCACTGTTGAGGAAAGCTGGTCCTATCGTAGTGTCGTTGAAGCTCTCCCACAGGACATAGGACATCGTAAGGTTCATGACCATACCCCTGTAGAGCGAGTACCACATAACATAGGCATTGAAGGGATCGCCATTGCTGAATGTGACATTATGTCTCAGATAGAACGTCCAGTTCATATAGGTCGGACCGTGGCTCCAATTATATGCCAGCTGGCCTACAAAACTTGTATCGGAGGAACCGTTATAGGCAACCAGTGTCTGGTAAATCTGCTGTACGGCACCCCAGCTTGATGTCGAACCGGCCGCAGCAGGGTCAACTGTACCCGGCTGAGTTGAAGCGTCCACCACTATTGTCGAGGGAACAACTGCCGGTTTATGTGAAAGAAGCACATAGGCAGCCGATCCTGCAATAACAAGTACGATCACAACAATGATTGCCACTATAACCTTAAAATTCATATTCTCACCAGACCACAATGCCCGCTGCATTCATATCGCAAATGAATAAAAAAACATTCTGTTCGTAGACGAACCGATGCAGCCCCTGACCTTAAACACACGTTCAAAACTAATCCCCTCAACCTATTTGCTGTTCTGGCGGGATTGTTCTGATGCGATATAAAAGTTTCTGATTATTTTTCATAATTTAGCTTCTGCATCAAACATTGAAATTTCCGCCACAATATATCCGGAAAATTAGATGATTTCCATATTTTATGATAAAACAGTGTCTAAAATTCATTACGAAAAACATAAAAATTATCCGAATTTCACCGGTCTAGGCATCTTCTGTTATTAATCTTTTGAGCACATCCGCTTCAAGTATGCAGATTAGGAACAACCAATAAATACCATATCTTAAGTGGAAACCTCGATCTCGGCAGCCGAATGGGATTCTGAGGTCAATAGTGGTGAAATTTTGGAAGTTCTGTTGATAGGAACAGGTGGAGTAGGCACGGTAATCGCGAGACATCTCTCGTCCAGCAAAAAGGTTGACAGCCTTCAACTTGCAGATATAGACATTGCGCAGGCCGAAAGGGTTGCAACGAGAATTGGCAAGAAGAAGGTCGAACCGGTAAAACTGGACGCGGCAAATGTTTCCGAAGTTGAAGATGCGTTGAAGGGAAAAGGTCTCGTCATAAATTCATCCCTTCCCCGTTTCAATGTGGGGATAATGAATGCTGCTCTGGAAGCCGGGGCAAAATACATCGATCTCGCTTCAACCGAGGATATGAATGAACAGTATCGTTTTAACGATGCCTGGAAAAAGAGAGGCAACACGGCAATACTGGGCCTTGGAGAAGATCCGGGCATAAGCAACATAGCAGCGATGTATGCGGCAAACAGGCTCGACCGGGTCGAATCCGTCAGAATAAGAGATGGTGAAACTGCAAACAGCAGGAAATACCCGTTCGTTTGCCTCTTCTCGCCTGCAACATTCATCGGTGAAACCATGGAGAAGCCTGCGATATTCAGGAACGGAAAACTCAACCGCATAGACAAATTCAGCGACAAAGAATGGTACGACTTCCCGGGGGGCATCGGCAGACTCCCCGTGTACAGTGTTGATCATGAGGAAGTTTACAGTCTCTCGAAAACTATTGGCAAGGGAATAAAGTATGTCGACTTCAAGCTGGCACTGACAGATGATACGCTGAAGTATCTTGAAGTTATGGAGAATCTTGGCTTCACTTCAGAGACAAAAATCAGAGTGGGGGACATCGAAGTCAGACCCATTGATGTCACGCTGAAACTGATACCACAGCCCGCACAGCTTGGCTCCGATATTACAGGCAAGGCAATAGTACTTGTCGAGGTTGCAGGCAGGAAGAAGGGGAAGAAGGTAAAGCATGTGCTCTACGCCGTCCTGGATCACAAGTATTGCTACAGGAAATACGGCGTAACCGCAACTTCCTACCTGACCGGTACCGGTGCAGCAGCAGGAGCGCTGCAGTTGCTTGAAGACGATCACATATCGCCGGGCATATATCCGCCCGAACATCTGAATCCTGACAGGTACTTTGAAATACTCCGGGATCTGGACGTCAGGATGGTGCACAGGACATTCTGAAGTCAATCACCACTGAAACGGGTGGCAGGTATTCGATTTCCAGCATATCCGCCTGATGCCGTGATAAATATAAAGTGACCGAAACCATGCTCTTCCCGATGTCGGACAGTGCGGGAATGATTACTGCACCCTATGGTACGTGGAAGTCGCCTGTCAGCGCGGAAGCAACCGCGTCGTCAGCCAGCGAACTCAGCAGTGTGCTTGCCCTCGAGAATGGACGAATCCTCTGGACCGAGCAGAGACCTTCCGAATCGGGCAGGAACGTCATCATGTGCAGAACTGCAGGAAAACAGGTTTACGACATAATCCCGCCGGGATTCAATGCACGCACGAGGGTACACGAGTACGGCGGGTTGTGTTATATCGTCGTTGACGGCAAAGTTTATTTCTCGAATTTCAGAGATCAGAAGATTTACGTGCAGGACCTGGACGGCAAAGGTCAACCCGAACCTTTCAGCTCAGAATCGGATGTCTTCTATGCAGATCCGGCATACGACAGTATGAACCGCAGAATAATTCTTGTCAGGGAAAAACACTTTTCCGATGGGACAGAAGCAGAGAACACAATCGCGTCTCTGGATGCTGAAGCAGGTGGCGAATCCAGGGTGCTTGTAGAAGGCAATGACTTCTATTCGTCCCCCAGAGTTTCACCCGACGGAAAAAAGGTTGCATGGCTGACGTGGAATCATCCATCAATGCCTTTCTACAGTACTGAACTCTGGCTGGGTGACATATCATCCGGCGGCAGCATTCTGAACAGGATTAAAGTAGCGGGCGGAGACGATGAATGCATTTCCGAGCCCGGATGGTCTGCCGATGGAACACTCTTCTTTGTCTCTGACCGGGAGTCAGGATGGTGGAATATTCATGCATACAGAAGGGGGGTGGTTGAATGCATCAGCCCCGTTGAAGCCGACTTTTCCAGGCCTGCGTGGGTTTTCGGCATTTCGCATTATGCCTTTCTCCCCGGAGACAAAATAATCTGTGCATATTCGCAGAATGGCACATGGCATCTTGGAATTATTGATGCGGCTGACGGCAGTATCAAACAGATTCCATCAAGGTATACCGACTTCTCCTACGTTCAGTCTGCAGGCGGAAACGCATATTTCGTTGCCTCATCTCCCGCAATTCCGTCTTCTCTTGTAAGGTTTGATCCGACCAACGGTGTGTTTGACAAGTTGTACTGTCCTTCCGTAACCGGCATTCCCGGGGACTCAATTTCATTCCCGGAACACCTGGCATTTCCGGCTGCAGGCGGCGGGAGCGCCTATGCCCTATTTTATGCGCCCAGAAACAGCATGCATGTCCAGCCTGCGGGCGAACTTCCTCCTCTGATAGTTATGAGCCACGGAGGTCCGACAAGCGCCGCTTCAACCCGTTTCAGTCCGGCCATACAGTACTGGACTTCCAGAGGATTCGCTGTTCTGGATGTCAACTATCGCGGAAGCTCGGGATACGGCCGTGCATACAGGATGAAACTGAATGGGCAGTGGGGCATTGCGGACGTCGACGACTGCGTCAGCGGGGCGCTGTTTTTGAGCTCAACAGGCAGGGTTGACAGGAACAGACTCCTCATCCTCGGAGGAAGCGCTGGCGGTTACACAACGCTCTGTGCCCTTACCTTCAGAAAGGTGTTCAGGGCAGGCGCAAGTTACTACGGTCTGAGCGATCTTGAACTTATGGTCAGGGAGACCCATAAATTCGAATCACGATATCTTGACACGCTCGTGGGTCCGTATCCAGCGAGGAGGGACATCTACCGTGAACGTTCTGCAATACATCATGTTGAGAGCATTGATGCTCCCGTGATATTATTCCAGGGAAAGGAAGACAGGATTGTTCCCCCGGATCAGGCAGAACTGATATTCAGTGCGCTCAAACGGAAAGGCATTCCCACCTCGTACCTGCTCTTCGAAGGAGAACAGCACGGTTTCCGTGATGCCCGGAACATCAAACGCGCGTTTGAGGCAGAGTACTATTTCTATTCCAGGATTCTGAACTTCAGAACAGCCGAGGACATTGAACCTGTTGAAATTGAAAATCTAAAATGAGCAGGATGCGCCTTATCAGTCAGCTTCTGAGTATAGTCAGTTGTCCTCGGCCTCAGCTGATGCTGCTGTCTTCAGGAAGGATCGCCGTATGTTATGTAATGCCAGCCCTTTCTCCTGTCTCCAGTCATGTCGAAATACACATGCTTGATCTGGGTGTATTCCTCAAGCGAATAGAGCGACATGTCCTTGCCGAAGCCTGACTGCTTGTAGCCGCCGTGAGGCATTTCTGATGTTATGGGCAGGTGGTCGTTTACCTGGACTGCCCCGAATCTCAGCCTGGACGCAACCTTCATCGCAGTTCCGACACTGGATGTCCACACAGAGCTGTGGAGGCCGTAGACGGTGTCGTTCGAATTGCCTATAACCTCGTCAAACGACGAGAAGCTGAGCACCGGAAGGACCGGGCCGAATATCTCCTCTCTTGCGATTTTCATGTCCTGGGTTACGTTGCTGAACACAGTAGGCTCGAAATAGAACCCCTTCCTCATTGCATCCGGTCTTTTGCCGCCAAATTCCAGTTTCGCCCCCTCCTCCCGGCCATGCAGCACGTAGTTTTCAATCCTGTCTCTCTGAGTTGCTGATACAAGCGGGCCGAGATCCGTGTTTCTGTTCAGCGGATCGCCGATCCTGACCTTGGAACTTTCTTCAACCAGGTGTCTGACAAATCTATCATAAAGTTTCTCATGGACATAGAATCGTGCAGCCTGCGTGCAATCCTGTCCGCCGTTGACGTATCCGGCCGCAGCGGCTCCCCGCACCGCCGCCTCAAGATCCGCATCCTCGAACACAATGAACGGCGCCTTGCCGCCGAGCTCCAGGTGCAGTTTCTTCAGCGTCGCAGCGGATTTTTCCATTATCTTTTTTCCCGTCGCCGTGTCGCCGGTTATTGAAATCATGTCAACCTTTGGACTGCCTGTGAACTCGCTTCCGATAACTTCCCCGGGTCCGGTGACCACATTGACGACACCCCTGGGAAAACCAGCCTTCTCGCACAACTCTGCAAATTTTATCGTCGTCAGCGGAGTGAGGCTCGCAGGCTTGAGTACCACTGTATTTCCCGTAGCAAGCGCAGGTCCAGCTTTCCAGATGGCCATCATCCATGGATAGTTCCAGGGTGTAATCTGGGCCACAACGCCGACAGGTTCCCTTCTCACATAGCTGGTTCCGGTCGACATGTATTCCATTGCCGGCAGACCTGGCAGTGCCCTGGCCGCCCCGGCATAAAACCTTATGTTGTCAACGCTGAAGGGAAAGTCGCCGTCTCTCGACTGCTTTATCGTCTTTCCCTGATTCATTGTTTCCAGCCTGGCAAGCTCATCGATGTTTACCTCGACGAGCGATGCGAGATTCAGCATTACGAGCGAACGCTCGCCGGGTGTCATTCTTGGCCATTTCCCGTTGTCGAATGCATCTCTCGCGGCGTCTATCGCCTTCTTTGCATCGGATGCACCACCCCTCGGAACTTCCGCTATTATCTCTTCGGTTGCCGGATTTATGATCTTCTGTGTCGCACCGTTATCAGCATCCGTCCATTCGCCGTTAATGTAGTCTCTGTACAATTGCATATTTTCACTCAATCAAATTCCCCTTCCTTTGTTTCACCTGTTTCGAACACCCATGAGTCTTCTGTGAATTGAAATACTTTATCCGGTCCTTTACGATTGAATCAGCCAAATATCGAATTTTTCTCAATTTATGCTGTTACGGGACCAGAATTCATTTTATACTCAGTAAACATTGATAACGTGTCTAAATTTAACTGTATTGCTGGATAATTTCCACAAATGCAGGTAAGGAGTAAGAAAGTGATACATTGGATAGAATCAGTTCGGAAGCAGTGCTCAGCGCAGAGAATGAGAAATTCCTGAAAAGGACTCGTAAATCAGGCGAACTGTGGAAAACCGCATCCCTCGTGACTCCGTTTGGTGTGCATTCCAACTACAGGTTCACCAGACCGTATCCTATATTTGCTCGGAGAGGAAGGGGGCAGAAAATCTACGATGCAGACGGTAATGAATACATAGATTTCAGCCTGGGATATGGCGCACTGCTGGCCGGGCATTCGCATCCGCTTGTCGTTCAGTCCCTGAAAAGAAGGCTCGAGGAGTCTCCAATGCTTGGCTTCGAAGACGAAATCGGGATAAGGGCGGCTGAGGCAGTCGCCGGCAGATTTTCCGCTGACATGGTTCGTTTTTCAAACACCGGCACTGAGGCGACAATGCATGGCCTCAGAATGGCAAGAGCCTTCACCGGACGGGATGCCATAATGAAGTTCGAAGGATGCTACCATGGCAGCAACAGCGATCTGCTCTTCAGCGTCAAACCATCGGTGGAAGTGGCCGGTCCCTCTGAGAGACCCAATACGATACCCGCAGGTCCCGGCATCCCGTCCGGGATGAAAGAAGGCGTCATTGTCGCGCCGTTCAATGATATCGCATCAACTGAAAGAATAGTGGAATCAGCCAATGGTAATATCGCAGCAATCATACTGGAGCCCTATCCAATGAATATGGGTGTGGTCATACCCCGAAAGGAATTCATATCCGGTCTCAGGAAGCTCTGCGACCGTTACGGCATAATACTTATTTTTGACGAGGTAAAGACCTGCGGTAAGTTCTATGGCGGTGCTGAAGAAGCCCTCGGAGTGAAGCCGGACATGAAGATACTGGGAAAGGCGATAGGCAGCGGCCTGCCTGTTTCGGCAATTGCGGGGCGGAAGGAGATAATGGAAAATGTGGGACCCGGAATGGTTTCTCATGCAGGTACCTTCAATTCCAATCCGCTCAGCATGGAGGCGGTCGTCATATCGCTTGAACAAATCCTCACCCGTAACGCAATCTCACATGCACAGAAATTATCCTCCGAACTTGCCTCCGCATATGGCGACATACTGTCAATGAACGAAATAGTTTCGCACGTCCCTGTTGCAGGGGTAAGCGGTGCCATTTCATTCAACAGCAGGCAGCCTGAAAACTGGAGGGAATTCCTACTAGGCAATACCGGCAAATGGAATTACTACTACCTCGCCATGACCAATCTTGGTGTAATCCCGGCAGCTCCGGGTCCGGACGAACAGTGGACCGTATCCGTCGTCCATAACGAGGAGGATATAGAAAAAACCGTCGAGTCCTTCAAGACTGTAGCACCCAGGATATCTCTGCATTTCAGCGATTTCGGAATAGAGGAAAGTGTCTGAACGCAGTTCTTATGGGGCTTTCAGCCCAAATTCAGCGATCCCGCTTAACATGCGCTGCAACGGAAATCTGCTTCGGACAAACGGCATCATATGCAGCGTCATTTTCTGGTCTTCCGGAAGAGCGGCAGATAGTTACTGATTTCATAGACAGATATTCCTGCCTGTGAATTCGTTTGGCAGCGAACGGAGACTATAGACTCCCGCCAGCCCCAGCAGCCTGATGTTCTGTGCGCCATTCATGTCGGCGTCATCCCTGTGTCCACAATGGATGCACCTGAACACCTTGCCGCTGCGGCTTCGCCTGTCCCACTTGCCGTGCTGCCTGAGCAGCGTGTCGATGTAGTTGAAACCGAAGCGCGTGAGCCTGTCCCTGTGATCCACTACTATCTTCGAGTAGCCGTCGTCTGTGAGCAGTTTGAGCAGCTGCTTCCTGCTGTCATTCACGCCGCTGCCCACCTCCTTCACTACTCTGTATATCCTGTACCCGCGTGCGATGGCATACTATGTGAGACGCTCTGCCTGGCTGTAAAGATTGCCCCTCTTTTCCGAACTGGAGACACGGACATATATGGCAACACTGTCCGGCAGTATGGAGGGTCTCTCCTCTTCAACTATGATTGTGCCGGTAGGCAGCTGATGCGCTTTCAGCTGACCCGCTTTCCACATGCGCCATGCGGCACGATAACCAATGCCCTCTTTCCGTGCCCATACAGATAACTTCATACGACCATTAATGACTATATAACAATTAAAGTTTAATGATACCGGCGAAGACTCGAAGATAAATTCATTTCATTCCTGGCATCTTTCCGCCATCTATAAGCGCGGGGAACCAAAAGGGGCCGGAGCATGCAATTCCTGCGCTCAATAACAGCCGGGCGGCGCGAAAATCCACCGCTTTTGCGCGCCTGTGGCTCATGGAGCGTTTCAGTCTCCTTCAGTGTATCAGATTTTGAGCTCAGGCGGTGCATCTGCCCTCGCAACAGCATTTGTCTTCTGCACCACAATTATCGAAACTATAATGAGCGCTCCGCCAAAATACTGCTGTGCGGTCATCAGCACACCGAGAAAGAGAAGAGAGGAGACGGCAGCTGCAACGGGTTCCATGGTGCCTGCAATTGATGCCTGAGTGGCGGTTATTGTCTCCATGCTTTTTATGAAGAGCGTAAACGCCAGCATTGTTCCGAATATTGCGACGAAGAGCACGAGGAGCGAGACTGGAATGAGTTCGCTGAAATGAAGTGCAGAAAAGTATGCAAAAGACGGAAACAGTCCGAGCGGTACTGACATGACACCGCCTATCAGCAGCCCCCAGAGGACGGAGTTCACTGCTCCCATCCTTTCTATCAGCGGTGCTGAAAGAAGGACATACAGGGCAGCGGTGACGGCTGATACGACACCGAACGCAAATCCTACCGGGTTGATTACAAGTGAGATGCCCTTCAGGGGGAAACTCGTTGTGAGTTCGAAGATGCCTAAAATTGACACTGCCATTGCAGCATAGAGAATTGCGGAAGATCGTATTCTGTGGACGGCAAGTTCGAAAACGAACACGATTGGAAGGAACAGGTACTGGAGCATCGTCGCAGTAGGCGCATTCGTGTATTTTATTGCGGCAAGATATGTGAGTTGGACAGCCATCAGGTTGAAGGCGAACAGCATAAAAAGCAATCTCTTATCACCCGGAAACTTTGGTCTCAGCACCAGATACATGAGACCGCCGGAAAGAAGCATCCTGACAGTAAGCAAAGAAAGATACGGCATCCCGTAAACCGTGAAAAGCGCGGACGACGCAGTGCCTGAGAGGCCCCACAGAGTCGCACCCGCCAGCGCGAAGGCGGCTCCCCTGAAATAGTTATTTTTCAAGTTCATCCGGGAAATTCAAAACCGGCGCCTGCTTATCATATTTGTGGCCGGCAGCAGTACTGTCCGGTGCTGCATCCCGTGCTGTGTGCACGAACGTGCGAATCATAATATACGGTTAGAATTTCACAAAGCACCTGATGATCAAAGGGAAGTCAGTTCTGGTGACGGGCGGAGCCGGTTTCATAGGCTCGAATCTTGTTGACTATCTTTTATCCGGGAATGAGGTTCATGTTCTCGACAATTTTTCGTCGGTAGATGACCGGTACATAACCGGATTCAGAAGCAGAAAGGGCTTCCGGATACACAGGAAGGACATAACAAGAACGGAGGATCTTGAGGATCTGGACGGTTACGATATTGTCTTCCACCTTGCAGCCGACTCCGATGTAAGGGGCGGCTCGCAGAATCCTGTTTTCGACTTCAGGGTCAATGCCGAAGGGACGCTCAACATACTGGAATTCATGAGGAAGAACGATGTGAAGGAAATAGCATTTGCGTCAAGTTCCACGGTATACGGGGAAGCGAGCAGGATACCGACGGCTGAAGATTACGGGCCGTACATGCCTATTTCATCGTACGGCGCATCCAAGATGGCGGCAGAAGGTTTCATCACGGCCTACTCGCACTATTACGGCATACGCGGCACAATTTTCAGGTTCGCGAACATAGTTGGAAGGAACTCGACCCACGGCGTGATTTTCGACTTCATCAGGAAACTGCAGAATGACGGCAGCAGACTGGAGATACTTGGAGACGGGACGCAGAAGAAGTCTTATCTTCATGTTTCCGATTGCGTCGGTTCAATGGTATACGTCCATGAAAGGAGCAGCAAAACCGACATATACAATCTCGGAAACAGGGGCACGACTTCCGTCCTGAAAATCGCAAAGATTGTGATCGACAAAATGAAGCTTCATGACGTACCGCTTGCATTTACAGGCGGCTTCGAGGGAAGAGGCTGGATGGGCGACGTCAGACATGCTGAGCTTGGCGTTGAAAAACTGGACGGAACGGGCTGGAAGAACAGGTACGGAAGCGATGAAGCTGTGCAGGTGGCCGTCGACGAAGTTCTGTCCCAGATCAGCTGACGGAATTTGCGGCCGCCACTTCTGTTGACCATGCTCCGGCGCTGGAAAAACGGTTATAGAGAGCGTGCGCATTGGGATTCGAATTGACAGCGATACCGAATCTGGAAATAATCATAACAGGGCTTCTCGGCGTTATGCTCATAGGCTCGATTGTTTCGCGGTGGATAAGGTTACCATATACAATCGTTCTTGTCATAATCGGCATTATACTCGCCGCATCCTCCGTCTCATCGGTCATCGGAATAAGCGTGTTCTACAACAATCTTCTCGGGAGCGTGTTTGTCGGCCTGGTAATACCGCCTCTCCTCTTCGAGGCGATGATGGGCATAAGATCCGTTGAATTCCGGTCGTCAATAAGGGTTGGACTGGTGCTGGCAACTGCTGGTGTGCTTATAGCCACGCTTGTCGGCGGCCTCATACTCTGGAAGATTGTAGGACTTCCGCCATATGACTCATTTCTCTTCTCTTCGCTGATCTCACCTACTGATACGGCATCCGTCCTGGAGATATTCAGGAGACTGAAAGTACCGAGGAGGCTGAGTGCGCTGATGGACGCTGAGGCGGCATTCAACGACGCAACCGGAATAATTGTCTTCTCCATAGTCCTTACGACAGGATCTGTTTCACACCTGGCGCTGCTGCACGGCATCACCAGCTTCAGTCTGATCTTCGGCGGCGGCGTGCTGATAGGCCTGGCGGTCGGATTTGGAGCGGAGATTGTATCCTCGCTGATAAACGACACACTTTCGGAAGCGGTGCTGTCCATATCAATTGTCTACGGAGCATACGCGCTTGCAGGCTCTCTCGGATTCTCAGGTCTGGTTGCAGTTGCAGTCACAGGGCTGTACTACGGAAACATCACTATGCGTTCGGTGGTTCATCCTCTTTCGAAGGAGGCGCTTCGTTCATTCTGGAGGATAATGGCGTTCATAGCCAATTCGGTCGCGTTTCTTTTCATCGGGCTGAACACGGATCTGCTGAACCTTTCGCACGCATTTGTACTGATAATTATCGCCTCCGTTTCCGTTTTCGTTGCCCGTGCGGTTGCAGTATACCCTATCCTGGCATTCTTCGGCAGAAAGAGAAAGGTTCCAAGGAGCTGGAAAAATGTGGCACTGCTCGGCGGAATGCGCGGAGCTCTTTCCGTTGTTCTCATTGCATCCATTCCGGTAAACCTGCCGCTGAGAAGCACCCTGGTGACTATGGTTCTCGGCGTTGTCTTCATATCGATAATATTCCAGGGGCCGTTTCTCTCCAGCTACATCAAGCGCAACTTTGAAACTGAAACTGTGCAGGAGAAGGAGGCAGCGGAAAAACGTCTTTCTAGAACAATGTCCAGAATGGAGGAGCTGAAACTCCTACATGAGAATCATACGATTACAGAGGCTGAATTTGCAGCAGGACTCGAGTACGAAAGGGACAAACTGGCCGAGGTTGTGTCCGACATTGACAGCACACTCGACATTAAGGAGATAGTTAAGTCCAGGGCAAGGAATCTGTATGAAACATTTGTTTCCATCGGCATCAAAAGATGGAGCGGCGACTCTGATAAAGGCAGGGGATCGGACTCCGAGGGGAAAAAAGGCGGTGAAGGGACAGTGCCCGGCGGCAGAAAAGATCGGACCTGATGATAAAATTGCATCCTGCCTGAAACAGGAAAACACTGCGGCATGAGCGGTCTACCGCCTGAAACAGTAAAACTAAAGTAATCAGAAGAACAGGGGGAGAAAGGAAAAATGAAACCTTACAAATTGACAGCCCTCGTTTCACTCATAACCGTATGGATTGAGTATGTTGTTGCCGCATCGGTTGTCTTCCTGGATCCGTCATACAACGATTTCCCTTACACAAAAATTGTCCTTAGCTGGCCTGGCGTGATAGAGGAAGTGCACAGGCTTGTCGCGCTGGTTATCGTACTTGTTTTTCTCATCAACATAATAGTTGTCTTTACGGAAAGAAAGGCGCCCAGAGGGCTTAAGGAGTTGTCCATAGTTGCTTTTGTCCTTCTAATACTGCAGGCATCATTTGGAGCGATCACGATATGGAACTACGACTATCCGCCTTTCGTTGTCCTCCATGAGGGCAATGCGGGTCTCCTTCTTCTCGTCACCTCGTTTCTTGCAGCCTATGCGCTGTACTGGGGGCGGGATGGCCTTTCAGAAACCAGCCGAGGTACAGCGTGAAACCGGTTCCTATGATGACAAGCCCGCTAACGCTGAAATGGGCTATTATCACATAGGCGTTGAGCACACCGTCCGACAGTGTTGCCGGTATCAGCGCCCCTATAAACGCCTGAATGAACATCAGTCCGATTGTCATATGGGACATCCTGAATGCAGCCGTGCCTTTGAGGTAAAAGGAGCCTACAATCCATGACAGAATGAGCAAAACGGCAAACAGCCTGTGAATTAGCGGAAGAACCGCCGGATACGATAGAGAGAATGATGCAAGACTGAAACCGGCGTTTGTCGGATCATCAAATGTAACAAAGCCTCCGAGAACATATTCGATGAGGACAAGCAGGGAAAGAATCAGCACAACCTGCCTCTTGCTATCCATAATCACTGATTTGCATCTGATTTAAAAAGCATGTGATTATTTACTGTTTCCGGACCGGCGGTGAAGCTTGCCATAGCCGGAGCATGTGTGCAACAGGGGCAACGGGAAGTTGAAAGGACTCCGTGATGTAAGAGAATTTATAGAAAAATCGGGCATAGAGGCGGAAATTCTTGAGCTCGCTCCAGAAAGCACAAGAACTTCAGCTTCGGCAGCCTCGGCAATAGGATGTCCCGTGGCAGAAATTTCCAAATCAATTGCGTTCGGATGCACCTTGGGTACTGCGGATATTTCCACGGACAGGACTGTCATTGTTGTTCTTTCAGGCGACATGCTGGTGGACAGGGACAGACTCCAGAGAGAGATGAAATGCATCAGTGTCAGGAAACTGACCGCCGCTGAGGTGAGGAATAGAACGGGTTATGTTGTTGGCGGTGTGCCCCCGTTTCCTCACAATGATGATATCATTGTGCTTGCTGACAGGTCAATTTTCCGCTTTATCGCTTCCTGGGCGGCAGCAGGCGAGACACATGCCGTCATGAGAATAAGACCCGGGCTGCTTTCCGAAAAATTGGGATACCGGATTGCCGATGTTTCTATCAGAGCGGATGATCATCCGGCATGACGAAGACAATACAAGCAATGTGCTCATCGGTCATTCGCTTCCGGCAGACTGCAACGGGGAAATTCACTGTCTGGGCGCTGTTTCAGGCGGTTTTCCGCGAATTGATTTGAACCAGTTCTGTAAGGAGTGGAGAATGTAGCTGATGATGCTGTGCTTTGTTGAGGTGGTGCTTATGACAACCATCACTATGGCAATATCTATGAGTACGCCGGATCCGAAACTTGACAGCAAATCATGCAGCGAGATGACAGATGCCGCTACGTTGATGACAAGCGCAACAACTGTTGCGGCATCAGGTGAAAGAGCGGAAGCGGATTTAGCTGAGTACCAGCCCCTGACAGATGTGTAACCCATGTAAAGGACGAACAGCCCCGCGACGAAAAGGATCGTATGTGTCCTTCCACGCAGGGATATGAAGAGAAATGACGAGAGGACGATGAGCAGGTAAATCAGTGTTACTGTAGTCAGCCGGGCAAACTTCAATTTTGTCCATGGCCTCAGTCTTTGACTCTTCATGGCTCTCGGATAGACGAACGAAGCCGCTGCCACAAGTGCTGTGGCGATGATGAATCCTGCGTTGAAATTTCGCAGCAGGACATAAGCGGCAATCAGAAGCCAGATGATGCCTACGGCCAGAAGCACAAAGGACCATAATTTCAACAACCTGCGGAGGAGCATCGTCAATCGGCATACATCCTTTTAATCTTGTGACGCAGCATTGCCCGCTTTGAATTCCGCCTGTCTTAAACAGGGGAGGCAGAAGACTGATCTGCGCCGGGCCCGACATCCTTCCACGAATAAATTCATGGGCTTTCGCGACCTTTTCCTGTAATCAATCAACATTGGCGCACATAACATCAAGGATAAATATAGGGTTGATCTACCACACACAGAATAGCGGTGACGTTCGCTTAAACCACCGGCTGGCTGCCGGTCGATGACGTCTGGATTGAAGGCGA
Source organism: Candidatus Sysuiplasma jiujiangense (assembly GCA_019721075.1). Lineage (NCBI taxonomy): Archaea > Methanobacteriati > Thermoplasmatota > Thermoplasmata > Candidatus Sysuiplasmatales > Candidatus Sysuiplasmataceae > Candidatus Sysuiplasma > Candidatus Sysuiplasma jiujiangense. The sequence goes on along the minus strand of JAHEAD010000018.1, from coordinate 21,119 downwards.
TACCATGTTTGCAATCCTGGCGGAGACGGCAATGCAGCTTGCTGGAGTTCTTGTACTTGCGCCACTGGTAGCCGGCCTGCTTTCGAAGGTAAAATCAAGGATCGAGTCGCGAAAGGGCGTGCGTATACTGCAGCCTTATTTTGACCTCGCGAAACTCCTGCGCAAGGAGAATTTAAAAAACCACAGTTCCTCGATAATCTTTTCAGCAGTTCCCTTTATCGTCTTCGGAATATACATACTCATTTCATTCATTATACCGGTTATAGCGCCATTCCCAGTCTTTTTCACGCCTTCCGCCGATTTCCTTGGAGGCGCCCTACTTTTCACCCTTGCATCATTCCTGCAGGTAATAGCAGCCATCAATGCGGGAAATCAGTTCACCAGACTGGGTGCTAGCAGATCTGTTGTCTTTTCTGCGTTCGCCGAACCTACACTTATCATGGTCTTCTTTGCAGTTGCAATCATAAGCGGAACAAACAATCCGTACGTCACAAACAACGTGCTCGTCGCCTCGTCCGCCTCTTATATGTCGCTCCCCCATCTACTATCGACGGCCGCATTCTTCATGCTTCTTCTCTTTGAAACAGGCAAGCTTCCGGTGGAAAGCCAGAGTCTCAACGAGCTCGGTATGATAGATGAGGGGAGGCTGTATGAATACAGCGGAAAAAATCTTTTCCTTCTGAAGTATTCGTCGATGATAAAGCAGTACCTTCTCGGTTCCGTGTTCCTGAATGTCTTCCTTTTTCCATGGTTCATGCAGAGCGGAATCGCCGGAACGGCTGCTGATTTTCCAATCATGCTGGCAAAGTGGATACTTCTCATTATGATACTTGCAGGCTTTGAGGAAACATTTGCAAAACTACGCCTTTTCAAGATTCAGGATTTCCTGTCTGTTTCCTTTGCACTGGCGATTCTTTCCATTATAACATACTCGCTTGGTGGTATTGTTTGAATTACGAAATACTTGCAATACTGGGCGTTCTGATAATTGTCTCGGCGCTGAGCATACAGTTGAGATCATACATAAGGCCGGCCGTACGCACTGTAACAACCCAGTCAGTGCTGCTGGCTCTTGCGGTCGGATATTTTGGCATCATCGGTCAATCTCCAGCTCTGATAGTGCTTGCCGTACTGATATTCGTGTTGCGGGGATACCTTCTCACCAGGATACTTGAAAGAAAGATACCGCTTAGGGGTATGTATGCCAGGGAGTACTCACATGAGGCTGCGACTGTTGCTGTGGCATCCGTCCTCGTGCTCATACTGTCCTTTGTGATATACCGCATTGTAATTTATCCGGCAGTCTCCGATCCGCTTGGCTCAATAGGCTTCGCAGTCATGCTTCAGGGTTTTCTTCTGATAATGTCCAGAAGGAACAGTTTTGCCCACGTTATAGGTTATGTCGAAGAGGAGAACGGAATAATATTCATGAGCCTGACTATTGCTCCACTCCCGCTCCTGATCGAGATAAGCGTACTGCTTGACGTCCTTGCTCTGGTGATTATAAGCGCGGTCCTTGTGCGGCAGGAGATAGTTCACAGGGACATTGAGGAGCTGATGGGATGAATCTCCTGATATTACTTCTGATATCTGTGCCTGCCCTCTTCTCCGCATCCTATTTTTTTGCCAGGTTCAAAGCTCTTTCGGTGGTGTCGGCACTGCTGACCTTGCTGCTTGCAGCGGCATTGAACATGCTTTCGACTGACTCGCACGGATTCTTTCTGCTTGACACAATGAGTCGCATTCTGATCCTCACAGTCTCGATTGTATATCTGATGTCCACCCTGTTTGCCCTTGGCTACCATCACCATCTCGGCGAATCCAGGAATATGCGCCTGCATCTTTCAATGATGCATCTGTTTGTCGCCTCCATGCTCTTTTCACTGACAGTCAACAACTACGGTTTTCTCTGGATCGGGATCGAGCTGACCACCGTAAGCAGTGCCCTTCTGCTCGTCATAGAGGAAAACAGACTCAATGTTGAAGCTGCCTGGAGATACGTCATAATAGTTTCGTCAGGTCTTGCCATAAGTCTGATTTCAATCGTTATGATATACAGGGCATTCGGAACACTTGACATATACAATCTGATCTCCTCTGTCCACTCCGTATCTCTGATAACTGAAATTGCGGCAGCAACTGCACTGATAGGTTTCGGCACAAAGATCGGGCTCGTGCCTATGCACACCTGGCTGCCTGATGCGCACAGCGAGGCACCGTCAGAAATAAGTTCCATGTTTTCCGGAGTTCTTCTGCCGGTCGCTGTTTATGCCCTGTACCGCATCTATGAGATCACATACAGCAGCAGGGTGGAAGGACTTTACCTGTTTTTTGCGTTCATCACGATCGCAGTGGCTGCACTGCTGATGCCATCGCAACGCTACTACAAGAGAATGTTCGCGTATTCGACGATGGAGAATATGGCATTGATAGTCATAGGTCTTGTTATCGGCGGAATAGGACTTACCGGTGCCATTGTACTTCTGGTTTCACATGCATTCGCCAAGGCGGGCGCTTTCTACTCTTCCGGAAACATCCTTTCTGCAACAGGAAAGAGGAATATCGGCGATGTAAAGGGACTGCTTGTGACGATGCCTCAGAGCTCCTTTTACATGCTGTTTTCTTCTCTCGCGGTAACAGGCGCTCCGCCGTTCGGTACTTTTGTTGGCATATTTCTCATTTTCATGGGACTGGCGCATGCCGGATTGTTCGTAATGATTGCACTGACAGCGCCGCTGATTCTCATCACCTTCAGTTCTGTTAACATGAAGGTCGGTTCGATGCTATTTTCCCCTTCTCCGGGCGACACGATGCACGAAGCTGGAAGGCTGCAGAGGGCAGTGGCTGTATCATCAATCACCCTCTCAGCGGCAGTTTCCATCATATTCTTCCTGGCAGGAGGTTTGTAGATGGCGGGCGATGGCAGAATACTATCCTGTGCATTCAAATCAGGTGGCGGCTGGAGAGCCGTATTCAGAGACAGCAATGATGCCGAAATTGTAGATGAATCAGTTCCCGGCAGATATGAGAATTACAGATATTTTGCAAATCTGCCGGAAGCATCAGGCAGGACGCGTATGTTCGTCTATGGTCCGAGTTCCGGGGGGATGATTGAGGCGGTGAGATTCCTGATGAGCACAAAGGGCGAAACAATCGATGAAGTCGTTCCATACTTCCTGTTCAAGGACAGGCGCCTTCGGATTTCCGGCATGCAGCAGGACATGGCACTGTTAAAATTGGAGAGGCTGAACGGATTTCATTCGGCAGCATATTCATCACTCTTCTGCGGCACGATCGAAAATATATGCGAAACTGATGTAAACCCGGATGTAAAGAAGACCAGAATGGTGATGTGTGAACTTGAGAGAATAGCATCCCACCTTTTTGTCATAGGGAGACTGTGCGAAGCGGCTTCACAGAATGTTGCAACCTCACACATATTCACCCTGAGGGAAAAGGTGCTGAGACTGGTATCGGAGCATTTCGGCCATAGATACTTCTTTGGCGTCAACAGGATTGGCGGCATCGGAAGAGACATCGACTTCGAAGGACTGCCGGCAGCAACGGACGCAATAGTCAGTGAATTCTCGAAAACATGGAACCATCTGTCCGAATCGACTCTTTTTCTGGACAGGATACAGAGAACCTGCACAGTCCGCAGGGAGTGGATGGTCGGGCCGGCTGTAAGGGCTGCTGGTTTTCCGGTGGACGCCAGATGGAAGGGGAAATTGCTCCCTTATGGAGACTATTCTTTCAACTACAGAAGGGAATATGAGGGCGATGCGCTGTCAAGAGCACTTGTTCGCGCCCAGGAAATTGAGGAATCGGCGTCAGTGATCGGGCAGATCTGCGCTCACCTGGAACATGTGAATGCCGCAGAGACGTCTGCTGTTGAGCTGAGAGAGGGGGAAGGTCTGGGCAAAATTGAGTCTCCGGGAGGGGAAACAATCCTCTGGATGCGCACAGGAACAGGCGGAGTCGGAGAACTGCACATAATGTCTCCCTCGACTGCAAACATCCCTGCATTTGCCGAGGGAATTAAGAACAGCGTTTTGACTGATTTTCCGTTCGCCTGGGAAAGCTTCGGCTTCTGGATATCGGAGATGGGTGATGTGTTGTGAAATCCTGGATTTTAAGCGGCCTCAGGAAGGGTATTGTGACCACGCGTTTTCCTGACGGAGATGCGGAGAGCGTATCGGCATGGAGCACAAAGCCGGTCAGAAAAATGGAGGGGCGCGTTGAATGCCCGGCAGATGCCGTTGAAGCGGACAGTGTCAACATGGAGAGGTGCATTTCCTGCGGAAGATGCGCTCCACAGTTTGAACCGGCAGGAGATGTCAGAATTGCCCTGCTGAGTGAGAGCAACAGGACATTCAGACAGTCGTTTCACATCTATCTCATAGATACCGGTTCCTGCGGCGCATGCAATACGGAAGTGCATGCGCTTTCAAACCCGGTTTATGACTTCAACAGACTCGGAATTTTCTTCACCAGCACACCCAGACACGCGGATGCGCTGATTGTTGTCGGAGTGCTGGCCGAAAGAATGCATGACGTGCTCATTGCGGCATACGATGCCATGCCTGAACCCAAACTGGTGATAGCGGCAGGTACCTGTGCAATTTCGGGCGGAATCATAGGCAGACCAGTTACCGGCGCGGTCAGAGTCGATGTGCTTGTCCCGGGATGCCCGCCGAGTCCTTTTACAATTCTTGACGCGCTTATCAAGGCGAGGGGAGGAAGGTGAATCCGTTTATCGTCATGGCCCTTTTCTTCCTGCCGCCACTGGTTGCGACGGCACGGGTAAGACTTTCCTATGCCCTGACGGGTTCTGTTTCAGTGATCACATTTATCATATCCATACTGTCCATAAATGCACCACCCGACACATTCTACATTGACGGGCTGATATCGTTCAGGCTCGACGCACTTTCGTCACTATTCCTGATGATCGGTGCAATTGCCTGGACAGCTTCTTCCATCTATTCTGCAGGCTACGACAGGAACTCCAGAACAAACGCCATCGGCTATTCAGTTTCAATACTCTCGATGGTGGTGGTACTGCTGTCGCACTCCTTCTTCACCCTGCTCTTCGGTTGGGAAATGATGAGCATCGCAGGATATCTGCAGATAATCTCAGTAAAAAATGTGAATGGAAGGGCGCCGCTGCTCTTCATCATATTCAGCGAACTGAGCACCCTGCTCATACTTCTGATGACTGCAGTGTTGTATTTTGAAACAGGAACGTTTGAAATGACATACTTCACTTCCACAGTCGCATTTCTGCTCGGAATATTCGGTTTCGCGGTGAAGATGGGTGTCACGCCCTTCCTGATATCAGACTGGCTGCCTGTTGCCCACAGCAGTGCGCCCACCAACGGTTCTGTTCTCTTCAGCGCAACAATGACTATGCTGGCAGTCTACTGCATATTACGTCTGATATCCCTGACTCCACCATCCATCGGTGCCGGCATACTCATGATGGTTGCAGGAGCATTCACCGCCGTATTCGCATCCGTGTTTGCGGCAACCGCGGAGCATGTCAAGATCATACCGGCCTACAGCACAGTTGAAAATGGAGGTTCCATGCTGATAGCACTCGGATCCGTAGTGGTCGCACTCTATTATCATGACTATCTTCTGGCCGCTTTTGCTGCTGGAACATCGATCGTGTTCGTCTTTGCACATACACTGGGAAAGGCAGGCCTCTTCATGTTTTCCGGCATCATAGAAAAGAAGTCCCGGAGCGGCCTGCTCGGAAATGTATCAGAGGGACCAGGAACGGGCGCAGCGGCAGGCGGTTTCATCTGCGCATTATCCCTTGCAGGTCTGCTTCCGTTCGGCGGAGGACTGGGAGAATGGATGCTGCTCGAAACACTGTTCATTCTCGTAACCTTCGGCGGAACAGGCGTTTCTGTCATCTCAGTTTTTGTAGGTGCCGCAGTTGCACTGGGAGGGGGCATGTCGCTTGTTTCGATGAGCAAACTTTTCGGCTATGGAACGGCAGGAGGCAGTAATAGCAGCGGAAAACTGCTTTCGTCGGGAGTCGCCGTTGCCGGGATCGTTGTTCTCTTTCTGGGAATCCTGTCCTCTTACTTTCTTTATTTCGCAGATAGCGCAATAGAAATGGTGACGGGACACGGCATTTCGTCACTGATAGGCGGTCTCCTCGCAGTGCCGGATGGACTGCTGATAACCTCGCCTGGTCCGTCCGGTGTATTCGGACTTATTTCACCGTTCTTTATAGCAGGCCTGATCTTCATCTTCTCGACAACAGCATACGTGCTGATCGGTGCAGGAAGGAAGGGAAGAACAGTACCGGTATGGGCAGGCGGCCTGATGGCTGAGCCTGGATCTTACGGCCCGTTTCAGTATTCAAATCCGGTGAGACTGATGTTCAGATACCTCTTTGGAAGAGAAACAGGCGCGACGACGCCTCTCAACAGGGAGTGGAATGCCCTCGAAGCGGCCGGAAGAGCATACAGAAGTATATCATACCATTCCGGCAGAAGTATCATGAACAGCTCCATTGGAAGATACATGCTTTACATACTGGCTGCACTCATTGCCGTTCTGCTATACGTGTGGATCTGAGTGTCCTGCCGTATCGCGAAAGCATGTCCGCATGACAGCTTCTCTTCACAGTCTGCACCGGACAGACTGCATCAAATTCACCACCATGGACAAAGAATAATAAGACAGACTATTTTCAACACACTGCCGTGTCGTAAGGCGGGAAACAGTAAATGGAGAAACTCAAGGTCGGTCTTGTTCAGATGAAGACGCACGGGGATGCCGAAAAGAACCTGCACAGGGCATCGGAAATGGTCGGCAGGGCGGCGAAATCCGGAGCGGAAATAGTCTGCCTTCCCGAACTTTTTGGCACCAGATACTTTCCTGCTTCCAGAAACAGTACGGTGAAACCAGAAAGGATTCCCGGCCCTTCGAGCGACATGCTTTCGGCAGCAGCCAGGGAGAACAGGGTCGTGCTTGTAGGCGGCTCGCTCTTTGAGTCGGCCGGGGGAAGGAGGTACAACACCTCCCTCATCTTTGACGCGAAGGGAAGACTGATAGGGAAATACAGGAAAGTCCATGTTCCCCAGGATCCCTATTTTTATGAAAAAAACTACTTCTCGCCGGGAAACAGATACACCGTTGTAAAAACTGAGAAATGCAGGATCGGCGTGCTCATCTGCTTTGACCAGTGGTATTCCGAGGCTGCACGAATCAACAGGCTCATGGGTGCGGACATACTTTTTTATCCGACAGCGATAGGAACGGTGAGAGGCATAGAACAGACGGAAGGCAGCTGGAAGGACGCGTGGACCGCCGTACAGAGGGGGCATGCCATAGCCAACAGTCTGATTGTAGCATGCGCAAACAGAACAGGCAGGGAAGGTGACATGAATTTCTGGGGCGGCTCATTCGTCTGTGATCAGTTTGGAAATTTCATTGCCAGGGGAGGACGCGGGGAAGAGGCACTGATTGCCGAATGCGATCCTGGTCTCGGAAGAAACATTGAAAAAGGCTGGGGGTTCCTGAGGAACAGGATGCCCTCAACATATGGCAGACTGGTCAGGTGATCCGCTTACCGCATGATATTACGAAGGACGGGATACCGGAGTACAGGATGCCGGCGGAGTGGGAAAAACATGAGTCCACATGGATTTCCTGGCCCGGGAACAGACTGACCTTTCCGGACGACATAATGGAAGAGGTGGAGCAGACATTCGTCGGTATAGTGGAGGAACTGTCCCGGGGCGAAAGGATCGACATACTCGCCGCAGACGCATCTCTTGAGGAGCACATAACTTCCATGCTCAACAGCACCAGGAACGTAAAATTCCACACCATACAGGCAGCGGACGTCTGGGTCCGCGACTACGGGCCGATTTTCGTCAGAAAAAGGAATGCACGAAAGATTGTTGCGACAAAATGGACATTCAATGCATGGGGGAACAAATACGATGATCTGCTTCCGGACAACATTGCAGGAATGGAAATAGCCAAATCGGCCGAACTGGAAATTGTCGAGACAGGTATGGTGCTTGAAGGGGGTTCAATCGATGTAGACGGCAGCGGAAGGCTCCTCACCACAGAGCAGTGCCTCCTCAACAAAAACAGGAACCCGGCACTTGGAAGGAGGGATATCGAGATGAAGCTTGGGGAGTATCTCGGCGCGAAAGAGGTAATCTGGCTGAGCGGCGGTATAGAGGGCGATGACACGGACGGTCACATTGACGACGTAGCCCGTTTCGTTTCCATGGACACCGTCATATGCATGGTGGAAAGCAACAGGGATGATTCCAACCGGGGAGTACTGGATGCCAATCTGAAGATTTTGAAGAGAGCTTTTTCCCTGGGCAGGGATGAAGTGGATATCGTGGAGGTGCCCATGCCGGTCAGGACACCGGACACCGCAGGATTGCCGGCAAGTTACGCCAATTTCTACATAGGGAACTCAGCGGTGCTGGTGCCTGTATTCGGATGCAGAAATGATGACATCATACTGGATGCCCTGAAAGATGTTTTCAGGGGGAGGCGTATCGTGGGCATTGACTGCAGTGCCATGGTTCATGGCTTCGGAACGATACACTGCGCCACCCAGCAGCAGCCGTCACCCTGATACACTGGCCGGGAGCTATTCGATGTAATCGTATGATGTAGCCTTGTGCTTTATGAATTCGCCGGTCTGAAGTTCCTGGAAGGCCTCCATCAGCTGTTCCCTTGTATTCATAACAATAGGGCCATGCCATGCGATGGGTTCTTTCAGAGGCCTCCCCGAGATGAGGAGGAAGCGTGCCCCTGTCTCATCCGTCCTGATGTTCACATTGTCGCCATAGCGCTCGAAAAGAACAACGGATCTCGGCCCGGCGCGTATGTTGTTCCTTGTATCGAATATTGCCTCGCCTTCAACCACATAAGCGAATGTCGTGTAACCGTCCTTCACGTTGTAGCTCAATTCGCTTTCATTCTTCATGGTAACATCGAGATAATGTGCGTCAACAGGCAGGTCCCTGACAGGACCGGAAATGTCTCCGACACCGGGAACCTTTTTGAGCTCGCCTGCGACAAGCTTTACCCTCGTACCGTCATTGAGCTCGACATCCGCCACATTCTGCCTGAGCAGATTCTTGTAGTTCGGCTCGCTCATTTTCCTGTCCGCAGGGATATTGACCCAAAGCTGGAAGCCCCTCATCTCGCTGTCCTCCTTCTGGCTGCCATTTTCCTTCGGTGGCGGTCTCGGCATTTCGGCATGGTAGATTCCGCTGCCTGCGCTCATCCACTGGAGATCGCCGCTGCGTATTACACCCTTTGTCCCTGTGCTGTCTTCGTGGTGCACCTCTCCTTTCAGAAGGTATGTTACCGTCTCTATTCCCCTGTGCGGATGCCAAGGAAAACCTGCCATGTATTCATGGGGATAATGCGAACCGAAATCGTCAAAGAGAAGAAAAGGGTCGAAAACATATGCAAGCTGCTGATTCCCGAAACCCCTCATCAGCCTGACCCCTGCTCCTTCCATCGTCGGTCTGCTCTTCAGAACTTCGGCGACACGTCTTGTTTCCATATTTCCAATTCACCTTTGAGGCATGTTTAATCAGTAGTGTTCAGATATAAAAATAGCTGCAGGACTATTGCGGATCTGACCTGGTATCAGGGAGACGAGTGCCTGCTGGCGCCTTCTGCAGGCCATTGCGGCGGAACAGCCCACTGACCGGCGCTATGGCGTATGTTCGCACAGTCCGCATCGGCGCTTCCGGCACAAGGGGGCAGACGCATCATGCGGCATTCAGCTTAAGCACTCTCCCGCCCCGCCTGCCTGTAACCTTCCCATCTTCTATTTCAGGAACGCCGTTTACAAACAGGTGTCTTATGCCCTCCGGCTCTATGGAAGGCTGCTCATAAGTGCTCCTGTCTGCAATGACCACCGGGCTGAATATGACTATGTCGGCAAAATATCCGTCACGCAGGAATCCTCTCATCTGTATTGAAAATCTTTCAGCATTGAGTCCCGATGCTTTTATTACCATGAGCTCCATCGGACAGCTTTTGAGTTCCCTGACGTAACGTGCAAACGCCCTTGGAAAAGTGCCGAATGCCCGCGGGTGGGGATGGCCGCCTGTATAAACGGAACTGTCGCTGCCTATTCCGGTCAGCGGATGGCTGAACACCCTGTCGACGTCCTCCTGTGCCATGTTGTGCACGATAATTGCGATATCATGACCGTTGATCTCAAGCAGTTTCAATACAGCCTCCGGGGCTACCGTGTTCATCTGCCTGGCAATGTCACCGATATTTCTGTTATTGAAATGCGAAATTTCGCCTGAAGTGATGTCTTCCACGACAATCGCATTCCAGTCTTCCATATCCCTGTCCTTTTCCATGTCGGCCATAACCTTCGCTCTTGTCTTCGCATCCGCAACTGCCGTGAGCATCGAGGAGAAACCGCCGTCCATTATGTACGAGGGAAGGGTGATTGTCAGATCTGTGTGGCAGGCCGCATACGGGTATGCATCCCATGCTATTGCCCTGTTCCTGGCCGATTTTCTTTCAAGCTCAGCGAGGACCGTCACCACCTTGCCCCAGTTGGCCCTCCTCGTTGACTTCAGGTGGGATATTTCCAGCCTGACGCCCCCTTCTCTGGATACCTTCAGCGATTCGGCGACAGATTTCTCAAGGAAATCATCCTCGTTTCTCATGTGGGTCGCATAGACCCCGCCGAATTTTGAAACGACTGAACAGAGCGAGGCAAGTTCCTTCCAGTTCGCAAATGATGATGGCGTGTATTCCAGCCCGGATGAAAGGCCGAAAGAGCCGGCTGCCATACTTTCGGAAAGGAGTTTCTTCATCAGCCTTAGCTCTTTGCCGTCCGGCGCCCTTCCGGCATAACCCATGGCAGCGGCCCTGAGATTCCCGTGTCCCTGCAGGGGTGCAATGTTGATTGCCGGCCTGACCCTGTTGACCGCTTCCGCATATCCGCTCAGGTTGTTCCATCTCAGCCTGACGCCGGATCGCACATATTCCCGTTTCATCGCATCCCTGTTGAGATCCGTCACAGGAAAAGGGGAAAAGCCGCAATTACCCGTTACCTCGGTAGTTATACCCTGGAGTATCCTGTTTTCTGCACGTGGATTGCGCAGGACAGCTACATCGGAGTGTGAATGGGCGTCGATGAACCCGGGGGCAATGACCAGACTGCCGGCGTCGATCACCTTTGCCCGGGGATTCTTCCCGGCCCTGGTGTCAAAGAACATTCTGTCCTTCCTGACGATTATACCGGGATTTTCAAAAAGGGGCCTGCCGCTTCCGTCGGCAATTAAGCCGTTGACAATTTCGAACACGAAAGAGGTTATACCCTACATGTATGAAATAATATTGAAGGCCGATTCTGCCCATCGAGGTGCCAGTTCTGATTGCCCGTGACTAACAAGAAAGACTGCAGCCCAATTCGAAAGACCATTCCATAAACCCGTGTCTGAACTTCAGTTCCTTATCCTCCTTATTGATGTCACATGTTTCCTCAGATAGGATGAATATGCGCTACGGTCAGACAGATCGGTTATGCTCACCCTCTGATTGTGCAGATTGGCATGAATCAGGCGCCCCTTTCCCATGTATATTCCGACATGTCCCGGAAAGAAGACAGTATCCTCAGGCTCCGCCTCATCAAGAGATGATACGATTTTACCGGCATGTTCCTGCTCACCCGCATTCCTGGGAAGTTTCACACCGTTGAATCCGAACACGCGCTGAACCAGTCCGGAGCAGTCTATACCGAATTCCGACACTCCGCCCCACAGGTAGGGAACGCCGAGATATCCGCGTGCCAGCCCCAGCACATCAACAGAATAATCAAGCGGCCTGTAAAATTTCCGGGGGATAAGCATTTTTTCCACGTCATCCTCTGTCAGAAGGGAGCCTACCGGCAGCCTGATATCGCCTGTCTTCCAGGCCTGCACAATCTTGTATTCCGGTTCTGCCGACACCTTCCCGAAACCGTTTCTGGACGTGTATGCCTCGTATCCGTCGGCAGCCCTGACATGCATGTAGTCGCCGCTTCCGCCTTTCAGCACATCGACCGCCTCGCCGAAAATGGTCTGGCTTACCCTTTCAGATCTGAATTTCGGTTCCGCCCTCAGATCCGATACGCCGATAATTGTCCTCAGTTTCAGATTCCTCACTTCTCCGTCTTTTTCATTTTCCGGACACCTTTGTGCCGCGCAATTCATCCGTGAGTGCCAACCTCCTGTGCTATGGAAAGGCCCAGGCCCGGTTTTCCGGACACGCTGTTCTCCCCGTTCTCCAGAACAAGCCCGCCGGCGGTTATGTCTTGCACCAGGCTTGAGTAGCCGTCAAGATCTGCATATTTCACATTTTTCATGCCCAGCGCAAGATGCGTTCCGGCCGTCACGGCTATCTTTGTTTCCACCATGCATCCAATCATTACAGGCATTCCCGCCGCCTCCGCAATCTCTATAATTTTTCTGCCCCTGCTGATGCCGCCGGCCTTCATCAGCTTCATGTTTATCATATCCGCTGCTTCTGCCTTTACAATCCTCATTGCATCTTCCGGCCCATGAACGGCCTCATCCGCCATGACAGGAATGCCGCTTTTCTCCCTCACAAATCTTAGCCCTGAAATATCGCTCGCAGGAGTCGGCTGTTCCAGGAATTCTATTTCGAATTTATGGATGATGGAGCTGAGCTCTACGGCCTTCTTAGCCGAATAGGACTGGTTGAAATCAACATATATCATCACGCTGTCTCCAGCAGTCTGTCTTGCCCTCTTTACCCGTTCATAATCCTCCCGCAGTCCACGGCCGAGCTTTACCTTCACTGTCCTGATGCCCGTCTCGACAAATTCCTTCGTGTATTTCTCCACTTCATCCATCGTTCCGATGTCCACCGTAAAAGAAGTCGGTATGCTTTTCCTGTAACCTCCAAGCAGGGATGACAGCGGCAGACCGGCCCTTTTGCCCATGAGATCCCAAAGTGCCATGTCTATGCCGCACTTGGCCGCATAGGATCCGGCAATCGTTTTTTCCATGATTTCGGCTATCAGCTCCGTTCCCGTTTCATCAAGCCCGGTGAGAACAGGGCCCAGAATTCCCAGCGCCTCCCGGATTGAGCCCAGTGTTTCGCCTGTAATGAACGGTGTCGGCACCGCTTCGCCGTAACCTGTCAGTCCGTCGTCGGTTCTGACAGTAATGAGGAAACCCTCGTACGACTGCGTACTTCCGAGCGAAATCCTGAAAGCTTTCTTCATCGGAATTTCGAGTATCCTGTGCTCAACAGATTTTATCATCGGCCGGGGGAGCAATTAAGATGTTATTCAAACTTTTGAATTGACGGGTGAAAATCAGCGTGGGTGATTTCGGCGGCAGGCGACGCCAGGCAGAGGGCTTAAGGCCGGAATCGGTTCAGGAAAACACCGGATCCGCGCATTGCCGTGCGAACAGGCGGCATACTGCCCGCTCGGGCATAGAGGACATTCAGCAGTCACCAGAACGGTGCTTCCAAAGTCCGCAGCGGTCCGCTGTTGTGGACCAAACCTGCCTTCCCACCGAATATTATTAAACGGAATTGAGGCATCAGCTTTCCTGTGTCTTCGGTCAGGGATGCGGTCTATTTCATGGCAATGGCTACCATGTGGGCCCTGAACTATCCGCTGCTGAAAATTGCGCTGCAGTATGAAGCGCCGCTTTTTGTGCTGCTGTTCCGTGTCGCCTTTGGCGCACTCTTCTCTCTTGTCATTATAGGCGGTTTCAGGAACATTCCCAGAGGACTGGGGGACAACTTGCTCGTCATGGTTACCGGGCTGCTCAATTCGGCGCTTTTCATGGGATTCTGGTTTCTGGGAGAAAATACGGAACCCGCGTCCATTTCTTCAATAATAATCTACACCTTCCCGATCATGAATGTTGTCCTCTCCTATTTTTTCCTGAAGGAGAGAGTGACTGGGACGAGAATCGCAGGTGTTGTGACAGGTTTCGCCGGTATGTTCATAATTTTTGCAGAACAGCTGAGCCTCAGCCTGAATCCAGGACTTATCTATCTTGTGCTTGCGGCATTCGTATGGTCAGTCTCTGCGGTCATCTACAAGAAGTACCTTGTGGGAAGAAGCGTCGGCGGCGTAAACGCACTTCAGTTCGCATACTCCGTCCCGTTTGTCCTGCTGTGGGCAGCAGTTTCCGAAAAGTTCAGCGTATCGGGGATAAATCTGACTTTCATTCTGATAGCGGTGTATATGGGGCTGTTCGGCTCCGCTTTTGCCTATCTCATCTACTTCCAGCTGATGCGCAAATACGACGTAACCCGGATTTCAGGAATGTTTTTCCTCGTGCCTGCGGTTTCGGTCGTACTGAGTTATGCACTTCTCGGAGAGACCAACAGCATCTACACGTATTTCGGTTTCGCACTGATATCGCTTGGGATATTCATAGGTTCCAGGGACGGGCCCAAAAAAGTCTCCGCGCCGGAGCATCCAGAGGAAACAGTGCAGCGGTTCCGGGAATAGCCCCGCAGCTCGGGTATTTTCAGTTTCGTCAGCTCAGCGGTTCGATGATACAGCACATACTGCCGAATGCCCGCAGGCGGCAGTGTCACTCCTCTTTCCTCTTCAGTTGAGGGAAGAGAATCACTTCCTTTATCGAATCTGTGCCGGAGAACACCATGCAGAGCCTGTCTATGCCAAGACCCAGACCACCAGTCGGCGGCAGGCCGTATTCCATCGCGACGATATAATCCTCATCATAAGGATGCGCCTCCACGTCCCCGCCTTCCCGCCTGACTCTCTGCCTCTCGAAATTTTCTTTCTGCTCAATGGGATCATTCAGCTCCGAAAATGCATTCCCAAATTCCATGCCGCACACGAACGGCTCGAATCGTTCGGCGAACCTGGGGTTACCCCGCTTCTTCTTGGCAAGCGGGCTGACTTCGACGGGATGGTCGTAGACGATTGTCGGCTGCACGATCATTTCCTGGACCTTCTGGTCGAAAATCTCTGCAATGAGTTCACCGGCGCTCATCCCGTCTTGGATGTCCTCAAGCTTCAGTTTCGCCGCTGTTTTCTGAAGCGACTCAGCATCGTCGGCATCGATATCTATTTCACCGATTTCCCTTATTGCGTCGACCATTGTTATTCTCCGCCATGGCGGCTTGAAGTCCAGACTGTTCCCTCTGTAGCTTACAGTGTAATCGCCCTTCACCGACAGCAGTGCGTCGCTTACCAGGCTCTCTGTCAGTGACATGATATCATTGTAGTCTGCGTATGCCTGGTACAGCTCAAGCATGGTGAACTCCGGATTGTGGGTGGTATCGATGTCCTCGTTCCTGAAATCCTTGCCTATCTCGTAAACCTTCTCCATTCCACCCACGATCAGCCTCTTCAGGTAAAGTTCGGTGGCGATCCTCAGATAGAAATCCTGTTCGAGAAAATTGTAATGAGTCACGAACGGCCGGGCGAGGGCGCCGCCCGGTACAGGCGTCAGTACCGGTGTCTCGACCTCAATGAAATCCCGGTCATCCAGCCAGCGCCGTATTGCTGAGATAATTCTGCTCCTCATTATAAACGTGCTCAGCACTTCATCGTTTACAGCAAGATCGACATAACGCATCCTGTACCTTGCCTCGACGTCCCGAAGGCCATGGAATTTCTCGGGAAGCGGTCTGAGAGACTTTGCCAGCGGTGTGAAGGAGGTGACATCAATTGTGATTTCACCCCGTCTGGTCCTGAAAACCCGGCCCTCTATGCCAACTATGTCGCCGGCATCGATCTCCTTGAAAAGCGGGTAGAGGTCACTGCCGAGTTTATCCTCCCGTCCATACAACTGTATGGTACCGCTTCTGTCCTTCAGGCTCATGAAACATGACTTCCCGTGATCCCTGACGGACATAACCCTGCCCGCCACTCTTACTGTATCGGCAGAGGGTTCATGTGTTGCGGAGGCATAATTCTCCCTGACTGCTGCTGAAGTGTGTGTCCTGCTGAAGGAATATGCGAACGGATTCAGTCCCAGCTCTATCTGCCTCTTCAGCTTGTTTCTCCTGACTTCCATGAGCCTGTTGACTTCGTCGGCCTTTCCACTGTCCGGGGATTCCTGCATTTTCGCATCATCTGAACCGTTTTTGACTTCAAGGTATTGACAGCCTCCGTATAATAATAGTTGCGAAAACGTGCTGAGCAGGAAGCATGCGGGAAAATGCAGTTTGCTGCCCAACGCACCTGCTGCTGACTGACTGGTGCACGGGGCATTGCACGGAATGAAAATTTAAATAAAGAGTGCCTCTTGATTGACTGCTGATTGACAGGTGAAACCGGAAGCAGTCGTCGTAGGCATCGACATAGGGGGAACATTCACAGACATCGTCGCGTCTGACGACCACGGGCGAAGACTTTTCACAGTCAAGATAGCTACGACGGAGAAGCCCGAAGACGCTCTGATTGAAGGGGTGAGAGCCGCATCTTCCCCCGGCAAACCGGGCCTCGTGCTGCATTCGGGCACGATTGCAACCAATACATTGCTGACACACAAAAACTGGCCGCGGGTTGCGCTCGTGACGACAGAAGGTTTCAGGGATGTTATAGAGATAGGACGGATGAGGAGAGCTGAATTATACAATCTTAAACTGAAGCGACCGGAACAGATTGTGACAAGAGAGCGGAGAATAACGGTCAGGGAACGCACTGACGCAGGCGGAAGAGTTCTGATGAAACCAGCTGAAGCGGAGCTTGAGACGGCGTCAGCTTCCCTGCGGAAAATTTCTCCCGGGGTCGTAGTCGTTTCATTCATCAACTCCTATGCAAACGGGAGCAATGAGCAATTTGCCGCAGGTTTCCTGCGCAGCATGGGCTTCAGAACCGTCTCCTCCAGCGACATAGATCCGCAGCCGGGGGAGTTCGAGAGGACGAGCACCGCTGTGGTGAATGCGGTTCTCAGCCCGGCTGTCTCCGGTTACATCAGCGGAATAACAGAGCGCCTGAAGAAGGAGTTCGGATCTGTCCCCCTGTACATAATGCAGTCCGACGGCGGCCTCAACACCGCAGCGGATGTGGTAGACAGACCTGTCTCGATGATAGAGTCGGGTCCAGCAAGCGGCGTGGTTTCTGCGCTGCATCTTTCAAGACTGACAGGGATCAGAGACATTATCACATTCGATATGGGAGGCACGACTGCAAAGGCCGGCGTGATTCACAATGGCGAGATCGAGCATTCCTACGAGTTCGAGGCGGCCGGCACCACTCACAGCGGACGCTCGATCAGGGGCAGCGGTTATACCGTCAGATTTCCATTCATAGATCTTGCGGAGACCGGCGCAGGAGGAGGCTCCTTAGCCTGGCTGGATGATGGCGGCTCCCTTCGCGTGGGACCGCAGAGTGCCGGTTCCATACCCGGTCCGGCATGCTACGGCAGGGCGGGAAGGGAGCCAACCGTTACA
Organism: Candidatus Sysuiplasma jiujiangense; assembly: GCA_019721075.1. Taxonomy (NCBI): domain Archaea; kingdom Methanobacteriati; phylum Thermoplasmatota; class Thermoplasmata; order Candidatus Sysuiplasmatales; family Candidatus Sysuiplasmataceae; genus Candidatus Sysuiplasma; species Candidatus Sysuiplasma jiujiangense. The sequence goes on along the minus strand of JAHEAD010000018.1, from coordinate 3,680 downwards.
GACGCCAATCTGCTGCTTAACAGACTGCCGGGAGATGCTCTTCTTGGTGGGGCAATGCCGCTGGACAGAAAGGCGGCGGAAGACGCGCTGTCCGAAAGGTTGTGTTCAAGACTCGGGACAGGCATTTGCGAAACAGCCCTGGGCATCCTGGCAGTGGCAAATCTGAACATGTCAAAGATCCTGAGGATAGTGAGCATTGAACGCGGACTCGATCCAAGAGGATTCTCAATGCTGTGCTTCGGCGGTGCAGGTCCTCTTCATGCAGCGGAACTTGCAGAGGATATCGGCATCAAATCGATAATTGTCCCGGAGCATCCCGGACTCTTCTCCGCACTCGGACTTGTTGTTTCGGACATCAGGAGAGAATACTTTGCGGGCGCAATGAAAAAGCTTGATGAACTGGATTCGCGCGAAATATCCGCATATTTCGAAAAGCTGGAGGAGAAGGCCCATGCGGAAATTTCCGGCGATTTCACTGACACAGGCCGATTCCACTTCATAAGACAGGCGATGCTCCGTTATGAGGGACAGGGCGCAGAAACTGCAATAACGCTTCCCTCCCGTGGGGGATGGTGGAAGGGGGAAGACCTGCCGGAAAAGATCGCGCGACTGTTCGGCAGAAGGCACAGAAGACTCTATGGTTACGTTTCGGCAGAAGACCCTGTGCTCTTTGTGTCCGCACGTGTTACGGCCGTCGGAGTAAGGAAGAAGGCAGTCATGGAAGGATGCGCAACCGGCAGCAGGAGATTGTCGAAGGAGGCGGTGACAGGCTGGACTGAGGTATGGTTTGGCGATGAGGCGGAAGAAACACCTGTTGTTTCACGGGAGAAAATCGTTCCCGGAAACAGATTCGACGGACCTGCACTCGTAAGGCAGTACGACACAACGACAGTCATTCCGAAGGGGTGGAGGGCAGAGATGGACCGGTGGAAAAATATCGTTCTGAGGAGGAGGTGAGACGGTGGAGTCATTCACTTCAGAAATCATCTCATCATCGCTCATGTATGCCAGCGAGGAGATGGGCATAGTCCTGCGGAATTCAGCCTATTCTCCGAACATAAAGGACAGGATGGATCACTCCTGCGCCCTGCTGGACAGGGAGGGACGGCTCATCGCGCAGGCGGAGCATATACCGGTTCATCTCGGATCCCTGCCGTGGGGACTCGGCAGGACGCTGCAGCACATGAGGAGGGAAGGCATGCAGATTTCCGTGGGAGACATGATTGCTGTAAACAACCCCTACCTCTCCGGAACGCATCTTAACGACATAACGGTGATAAGGCCTGTCTTCCACAAAGGAAAGCTAGCAGCATTCGCGGCGAACAAGGCTCATCATTCGGACGTGGGTGGAAAGGTTCCCGGAAGCATTCCGTTCGATGCAGAGGAACTCTTCCAGGAAGGTTTTATAATTGATCCGGTGAAGCTTATGAAGAAGGGAAGGACAGATGTGTCTTTCATAAGGCTTCTGTCTTCCAATTCAAGGGATCCTTATCAGAGACGTGGAGACATCAGGGCACAGATTGCAGCAAATCTGCTCGGTGAAACCAGGCTGCGGGCACTGCTCGAAAAATACGGTATCCGGAGTTTTGAAGAAGCAAACGAAACAGCAATACAGCGCTCGAGGGAAATAACTGAACACAGGCTATCGGAAATGAAGGACGGCATTTCCGGCGCGGAGGATTACATGGAACTGCCGGACGGCAGGAAGGTAGTGCTGCGCGTCAGACTTAAGAAGAAGGGCAGGCGGCTGACTGCCGACTACGAAGGAACAGCGGAGCAGGTGAGGACACCGCTGAATGCTGTTTTCGGCGTCACGCTTTCAGGTGTGTATTTTGTACTCAGGGCAATTGCAGGAACGGACATAGTGACGAACGATGGCTGCTTTTCACCGGTCGATGTCAGGGTTCCCGAACGCAGCCTGCTGAATCCGGAATTTCCGTTCCCTGTTTCCGCAGGTAACACTGAAACAAGCATGAGAAACGTCGATGTCCTTTTCCGCGCATTTGCAGGGTTTGCTCCGGGAAAGGTGCCCGCCGCATGCGGCGGTTCAATGAACAACGTGATGATTGGAGGAGTTTCGCACGGCTCGACCTGGTCGTTCTACGAGACGAACGGCGTCGGCTCGGGGGCATATGACGGGGGCGACGGCGTCAGTGGCATACAGTGCAATATGACCAACACGATGAACACGCCCGCGGAAATAGTCGAGCTTGATTATCCCATTGAGATAGTCAGATATGAACTTCGGACCGGAAGCGGGGGGGCCGGCAGATGGCGTGGCGGCTGCGGCATCGATCGTGCTTACAGGGCCCTGGAAAAAATGACGCTCACAGTTGTCGCCGAAAGGGAGAATACATTCCCGTATGGCCTTGAAGGGGGAGAGGACGGCAAAGGTTCTGAATTCCACTTAATGAAAAATTCTTCGCCTGGAACCTGGAAGCGCGTACCCTCAAAGTGTTCCATTGAAATGGAACAGGGAGACATTTTTCTCATCCGCACTGCCGGAGGCGGCGGATACGGAAATGCAAACGAAAGGACTCTCACGGACCGCATTAATGACGAGCGGCAGGGCCTGACTCAGGCGGTTTCCCCTCCTGTGCGTTTTTCTGAAAACACGGAAATTGTTTAATGCTCTGCCCCTTTTTTTCAGGAAATGAGTGCCAATGCGGGTAACTGTTTCATGGAATACAATCCGTATGCAGAACGGATAGAAGAATCGTCCGATGAGGCGGCACCATATTTTTCCCCGTGAGAATGGCTCAACGATTCCGGTTATTCAAAGGGCCGAAGAGCATTAGAAATTAATCAAGAGAGTCCTATATAGACACCGGTCTGGGCCTTATGACCACTTCTAAAGAGAGAAAGGAATCTGTTCTGTCCATACAGAAAATTCAAGGAGGCAAAACGAACGAACTCCGGGATGAAAGGGACTACAGCGGCTGGTAACGTGCCTTGGCTATGCCACATTATTATTGGCAGGGTACTGTTTGCCGAAATTCAAAGCACCGAACTCAGTCACTGAAACAAGGTACTAGTGCTCCAATCGTAAAGTCTTTGAAGTAGTAATGCCGTAACATTCCCGACGGCAGCGCGTCGGGATGGGATGGGTATTGCCAAATATAGCGCCAAAGTCAATCATTGAACTCTCAAAGAAGGAAAGAAAGGAACTTGAATCAACTGTAAGGAAATCAACATCAGCACAGCGTGATGTGCTGCGTGCAAGCATAGTGCTGCTCGCAGCAGACGGTATGAGCAATTACGGCATAGCGCGGAAACTCCGCTGTGCGTCGAACACAGTACGCACATGGAGGAGAAGGTTCGCAGAGAAGAGAGTTGACGGTCTCGGAGACGAGGAGAGGAGCGGCAGGCCGCGCATCTACGACGACCAGGTCAGGGCAACCATAAAGGCGATAGCGTGCGAACGGCCTTCACAGCTCGGTCTGCCGCTCAGCAGGCTGTCGCTGAACGACATAAGGAAGGCGGCGGAAACACAGCTGCAGAGGACACCGGGCATGACGACAATACAGGAATGGCTGAGCGCTGATGCAATAAGGCCATGGTACCGGCGTTCCTGGATATTTCCCAGAGATCCGCAGTTCGCGGAGAAGGCCGCTCCCATTCTCGATCTCTATCGAGGCTTCTGGAAGGGAAAGAGGCTGGATGACAGTGATGTCATCCTC
>JAHEAD010000017.1 GCA_019721075.1 Candidatus Sysuiplasma jiujiangense | reverse complement strand
GTTGTTTGAAATGCGAAGCGGATGGCGTTTACTTCGTATCCTGCAAAAGTATCCAGTCAGACATGCCTATCGGCAACATAAAAAGGATCGGAGATACTGCTGCAGCGCTTAAAATAAAAGAGAATTAAGGGATTTGAGCTGAAAAAGATTTGTGTTCCGGTCTGTTTCGCGCGTCGGATCAGGTGTTTCCTTTGCCCTTCTTCCTGGACGCTTCATGCCTGATGACTGCATAGGCGACGACTGCGCCCACCACAAGTCCCAGGATGAGGAGGCCGCTGTCAACAAGCAGTGAGGGGATGGAACTCGTCTTGCTCGGCGTCGTGGTCGGTTTGAACTGGAGCAGAACGATTGTGTTCTGCCCGACTTTGACGGTGGTCGTCGAGGAGGAGAGCGTGTATCCCTTTACACTCGCTGTGAAGCCGTATGTGCCAGATGGAACGATGAAGCCTGCAATCTGGCTTGTGGTCGTCACCGTCCTGCCGTTGAAGGTCAGCGTCATTGCCGCTCCTGACGGGATGCCGGCCGCAATGAAGGTCACTGTGTATGTCTGTGCGTAGAACGACACATCCACTGTCATCGAGTGCTGCACGTTCAGCGAACCCGGGCTCTGCGGGGATACGCTGCCGTTTGAATATGCCTGGTAGTAGTATGTTCCCGGAGTTGTTGTGAAGGATATCGTTGAGGCCGTTGAAGACTGTGTCTGTCCGTTGAATGTGACCTGCCACGATGTACCGGAGGACAGGCCGCTTTCGCTGAATGTCACCGTGACCTGTGAACCAGGATTAAGCTGCATGGCTACATTGACTGTTGTAGGTGCATTCACAAGTAGATCGTTGGAGTATGTCTGGAACGAGCTGTTTGCAGGTATGATGGCGTAGTAAACGCCATCGGCGGGTAGTGTGACAGTAAGGGTGCTGGAAGATGTGGAAGCGCTCAGATAGAAATAGACGTTGAAAGCACTGGCCTCAAGATTCCACTCGGTTCCGGAAGGCAGGTTGCTGACATCGAATGTCACCGCATACCCGGTGTATACAGAGAACCCGATACCCGGGTAACAGTAAGGTGAGAATTCAAACGACGAAGGGTTGCTTCCGGACATGTAGTAGCTGCCCGAACTGAAGCTGAAACCATAGACGGCCTCGATGAGCGGTACCGTAAGACTCGTGTTTGTCGAGGAGAATGTGCCCACCGGTACAGTCACCCCTCCTTGCAGCATTGTCCAGACTGTTACGCTCCACGGCGTGCCGGTTGCAATGCCTATCGGTGTGAACGTGAAGTTGTTGTATATCGGTGCCATGTTCATAGTACCTGATACGTTGCTGAAGAGCGAAACATACGTGATGTTGAATGAATATGAGTAGTACTCCGGGAAATTGTAGTAGTAGCCTGTTGGCGATACACCGAGGTACCATGTACCGGGCACCCATTCGAATGTCATCACGTCAGTACTGCTCGTGTTGCTTGTGACTGGGAAAATCCCGCGATAAAGGATAGCCCCTTCCCAGCTGTATCCCGCGGGCAGGCCTGTTTCCTTCAGCGTTATTGTGTAGTACGGCAGAAACAGCAGACTGACCACGTTTGCACCGGACGATGCGAATACCGAACCGGGGTTTCCGAAGAAATCAATGTATCCCGACACGTTCCCGACGATATAGCTGTAGACTGCATTCGGAAGAACATAGAAAGTCATCATGTTGGATGTGGTTGTCTGTACATAACCTGACAGATTTACAGACCATGACTGGCCGGCCGCAAGCCCAGTTTCGAAGAATATGAGCGGGACATATGGCGCATACGAAGCGCCGGAGTACGTGACAGGAGCATAATCCCCGCCGACAAATATGTTGCCGTTGTCGTTAAAGGGTAAGGTGCTCACGCCGGGGACAAAGTCATTCCAGAAGTTGCCGCCCATTGTTGCATTCCCTACTATGTTTCCCTTGAGGTTGTAGCCGTTGAAATGGTAGACGAATGTGCTGGTAAGTGCAGGAGTGACATTCCAGGTATCTACGTAAAGGATGGAGGTAAGCGTGTAAAGATTAAACGGGAACTGAATGACATTCGCTGCTTGGTCTGCAAAGTAGTTGTTGAATATGAGATTGCCTGAGCTTGCAATTCCCAGACCAAAGCTGAGCGAGCTGTCCAGGAAGTGGTTGCCGAACAGTACGTTGGTGCCGTTCATTGTACCCGTATCATAGATAAGGACGGAGATCTGAAATGGCAAGAAGACATTGCCCACGAAGGTTGAGTTCGCAATGAGATCGTGCGTTGAATTCCACATCATTATATTTGCGCCGTAGAAGCCCGCCGCATAGTCGGCGGGGATGGTGCCTGTTATGAGTTTCGCACCGTATACCGAAAGGTTCGATGTGTTGTAGAATACATAGCCGAGATTGTTTACGGAGGGAACGAAGTACAGCAGCCCGAGGTAAAGAGAGGTCTGCGGCTGCTCGTACAGGATGCTGAATGAAGGTGAATTGTTGAAATTGATGTAAACGTCCGTGTCTGCAATCTGTATGCCTGAAAATACGGGGAAGCCGTAAACATTCATCATGCCGAAATACGGGCTGATGTATCCCGGCTGGTTGCTGTATGCGAGATAGGGATTCCCGAGCGTCCCGTTCCCGGAGAGCGATATGTTTGCAGCTTCAGCATTGCCCATGGCGTACAGCGGCGTGTAGACGCCCATTGCTGAGTTCATGGTGAGAACGATGTTCTCGGACTGCGAAAGAGGGCCGGATTCAGGGTTGCGGTAGCTCATCATCACTCCCTGCGAGTACGTCCCCGTAGGCAGCCAGAAGCTGTATTTGCCTCCGGTCGAAGTCGTGACATATCCATACTGCCCCAGCGAAAGGGAACTGCCGGGGCTCACGAACATGAATGCATTGGCAGGGCTGATTGTCCCGGTGTAATGCGTCACGCCGCTGAACGGTGCAATGTCCCACATGCCGTAGACAAGCGACGGGCCCGAGGAAAGTGTCACCGTTCCGGACGGTTGCCACGCTTCCGCAATTCCGGTCGAGGTTTCGCCTGTTTCTGAGCCAATGTCGTATGCGCTCGGAACGTTCACCATCTTGCCGGCAGCATTTTTGTAATCCAGGTTGAGTGTTCCGCTTATCGTCTGTATGTTGATCTGGCTTCCGCCGCCCGGGCCTATAATGCCTACTTCGGCATCGTAGGGGATGTATCCGGTCGGCGTGAGGTTTCCGCCGTCAACCCTGTATACCGGAAGGGGTGCGGAATAGCCGAGGACGCCGTTGAGTGAATTGAAAAGAACTTCGTCGAAGACGCCGCCAATCTGCTGCATTTTACCCGTGCTGGAGTTGGTGAACGTTAATGTGTAGTTGAAGAAAACGGCGCTCATTCCGTCGACCACCGCGGACTGCAGCGACAGGTTTGCGACAAAGGGCGTGCTCACGTTATTGATTACCGGCCCGACGCCGATGTAGGCGTAAGGATACGCTTGCTGCGAAGCGGTGTGGCTGTAGATGGTTGAAGAAGGCATAGTTGCTCTGGGAGAACTGAAATTCCATATGTTGTCAACCATTTCGAACTGATGTGCATAACTGTCGTAGAACATCACGTTCTGCGTCCAGTATGTGTAGCCTGTTACACCGTCGACAGTCGTTCCAGTGAGGACTGCGTTGAGCTGTACAGTCAGGCCGTTCGGATCAAAGGAATTAACATCAAACGCATTCAGCTGTGTTGCGTTGAAGCTTGAATTGAATGCAGTTGTCGTGTACATAAACGGCTCGAGCGTTCCGGAAACATTCCTTATTCCATATGCGCCGATACCGAACGGTGCCGGTCCCTGTGCATAGCCCGGCATTACTACATTACCGTTGATTATCGGTGCCCTTTTCGGTGCCGGTATGTAGACATACTGAAGCGGCACTCCAGCATTCTTCGCCGCCGTTATGTACGGAGAAGTCGCCGCAGCGGATTTGGGATATGGTCCTGCGCCGGATGACACGCCGGAACCCGTCGTCTGGGGCGATGAAGAAGAACTGGATAATGCCGTCCCGCCTGCAGAGGAAATTCCGCTGCCCTGCTGCGAATATGCAACCGCGTTTGTTCCTGCGCTGGCCGGATGAACGGCGGTTACTGCGAAAGCAAACGCGCCGGAGATCACCAGGACAAGCGCAACAGCTATACTGAAAGCAACTGTTTTACCCGTCATAGTGAGTGGAAAACGGATCGCTGTATTTATTATTAATCCAAATTGCCGGATGCAAAAACAGCATCCGCCGCCACACAGGCGTTCTGGATAACCAATGAGTGACAAATCCTGACATGATTGCCTCGCTGCCGGCAGGATCCTTTCCGGCGCTCAGAGTCTGAATATTTCGATGTTCTTTTTTGCCGCAATTGTCCGTTCCATTTCCCTCATTTTCCCGAGGTCAAAACAGAAGTATATGTCGGAGGAAACGCCGAGTTTTTCCACTGCCCTCCTGAGCATTCTCAGCGCTGTCTCCTTTTCGTTTTTCTGATGGTGCACATACGCCGCAGCGTAGAGTATTATGCCCTGAAGTATCTCCTTCTCCTCTCCCTCGGCCTTTTTCCATTCCCCTTCCACGACCTCGTGTACCTCCCAGAATCTCTCCTCATTGAACAGTGCCCTTGCCTCCTCCATGACATCCTCCCTTTTCCGATCCGCCCTGTTTTCGTCCGACAGGCACTTAACTGTCAGCACCCTGTCGATTCTGGAAAGGATGCCGGCCGACTTTTCAGCCGTTTTCCTGTCGGGTGCGAAATAATCAACCTCGATTGCGGTGCCTGAGATGCGTGAGCTGTTGATTCTGCACTCTTCAGTTTCCAGGATCCTGCGCAGTCTTTCCCTTACCATCGCGTATCTGGAAACGTCGATGAGATCGGAATTGGCAAGCCTCACGAGATATCTGACTCCCTTCTTCATGATGCCCTGGATTGATGATTTCCCTAATAACCGATGCGCAACAGCAGCACGCGTCCGACCTCCATCCGCCGTTCCGTTTACTTCCGGAAGTGGAAGCACTGCCGTGTGTGCATTGTGAATGTAGATATATCTCCTCATTTTACCATCCCTGTCATGAGGAAGACACCGGGAGACGGTCTCTATTCAGGAACGCTCACGAGAGGCTGCACGCAGTGCATCAGGGGAGCAAAGATGGTGCTGTTCGTCACCGGCGTCTGCGATGTAGGCTGCTTCTACTGTCCAGTTTCGTTCAGGAGGGCCAACCACGACGTTGTGTATGCAAACGAGCGTGTCGTCCATGAAGACGGCGATATTATCGACGAAGCAAGAAAGATGAACGCGCTTGGTACCGGGATCACGGGGGGCGATCCGCTCATTGTTCCGGAGAGAACGGCACATTACATCAGGCTGCTGAAAGAAAATTTCGGGCACTCCCACCATATCCATCTCTACACGGGAAGGCCCACCGTTTCCGCACTGCCGGCCGTTGCCGATGCGGGTCTCGATGAACTGAGGGTCCATCCGCCCGAATCTACATGGCAGAGGTTCCATGGGACAAACTTCGAGCGCATGATTTCGGAGGGAAGGAGGCTCGGTATGAGGGTCGGACTCGAAGTGCCGGCCATACCAGGATACGAAAAGGAACTTTCCGCCCTGATAGAAAGCGCTGCACTGGCGGGCGCCCAGTTTGCTAACCTCAACGAGCTCGAAATGTCAGAGAGCAACGCATCAAACCTCAGGGCCAGGGGTTTCGAACTCGCGAACGATTATTCCAACTCAATCAGAGGGAGCGACGAAATGGCCGAGATGACAGTGCGCCGCACCTTCCCGATTCCGGTCCATTACTGCCCTTCCAGATTCAAGGATTCAGTGCAGCTCAGGGAGCGCATAAAGCGCATGGCTTCGGTGGTCAGATGGAGCGGCGATGTTGTGACGCAGGACGGAACGCTGCTCAGGGCAGTCATAGAAAACAGCAGTCCCGGGAGGTCGCTTGCGGATCTCAAGAAGAGATTCGGCATTCCTGACAGATTCATAAGGCTGGACAGCGAGCGGAACAGGGTGGAAATAGCACCATGGATAGCCGAGGAGATCGCGCCCGAGGCCGGCGAAAGGATTTTTATCGTCGAGGAATACCCCACTGCCGAGAGAACTGAAGTCGAGAGGAGAGAAATTACGCAACGCTGACGCTCTGTATGTTGTGGTGCCTGTTGACGATGTCCCTGGCAATCCTCAGGTTCTTGCCGTCCTTGCCTATGGCCCTTCCCTTGACAGCCGGATCGACCGTCACTGTTGCGTGGACGATGTTTCCCCTTTCCTCAAGCACTACGTCCTTTACGCCGTAGCTGTGGAAAACATTCTTTACGAACTGTATCGGCTCGTCGGAAAACTCTATGATCTGTATGTCCTTGCCTGTAAGCTGCTTCATCTTGATGGCGTTTGCGCCCTTCGCGCCCACAGCCCTCTGCGCCTGTCCAGGCACGACAACGAAAACAAGCTTGTCAGGCGTGTCGAGGCAGTCCTTGACCTGGCAGTGCGTCACGCTTTCGAACAGTGATATGTAGCGGAGTGTTTCCGAATTGAATTTCATCTTCTGCAAGAAGATTACGCTCCGAGCAGCGATGCGGAAGCATCGTCCGTGATGGCAACCACGGACACGGTGAACGGTTTTCCGCAGGCCACTCCAAGTTCAACGCTCCCGCCGGAGTACCTGTACGTCTTTACGCTCCTGAGCCTTGAATAGTGCAGCGCTTCCGGCGCGTTTGACGCGTAAACGAGCGCTTTGGCCTTCTTCTTCTCGAGACAGCGCGCGACTTCCCTTTCGCCAATGACCACCTTGCCGTCTGCCACCGCGAGCCTGATTGCATTGTCCATATCCATTCGTATCACTTCTTTGAAGGCACGTACTCTATGTTCACCGCACCCGTTCCAAGTGTAACAGGCTGTCCGACTATAATATTTTCCGCCACGCCGTCAAGATGATCCTCCTCGCCGATTATTGCAGCCCGCAAAAGGTGTGTCGAAGTTATCTCGAACGCCGCCCTTGCGAGAACGCTCGACTTCCTGCCTGATATGCCGTGCCTGCCAATGGCCTTGACGCTGCCGTCGTTCGTCATCATGTCTGCAACGAGCATTATGTGCCTGATGTCCACGACGAGCCCCTGTTCCTCGAGTGTGCTGGACGCCTCGCTGATAATCGCATTCCTGGCTGCCTCCACACCGAGGACCGAGTAGATTTCCTCTATGTTGTTGGTGCTCACCCTTGTCTTGTCTATGACAGGCATTGCGAGCTTCGCGGGATTGCCCTCCCTGAGTTCTTCCAGAAGCGCCCTGTCCGTGAATTCAACGTACTGTCCGTATGTGAGGTCAAGCGACAGCACCTCCTCCAGGTTGGACCCTTCGGTGTAGAGGACGTACTCATCAGCCTCCTTGCGGAGGACTGCGCGCGTTATGTTTGTTATCCCCTTGATCCGTGTCTCCTTTGCAATCTCCGATTTCTGGTGAAGCAGCCTGAAGGAAGGCTCCTGCACCTCGATTGTGATGCCCTTCGACTGCCCGAATGAGACAATATCCCTGAGACCTCTCGTCTGCTGCAGCGACTCGAATATTTTCTCTGCCGTGATCATCTTCTTCTTCATTCTTTCGGCATCCGGAAGCACATGCACCTTCATTGCCGCAAGGTCAGTCTCAAGCGAGGCAACATCGAGCAGGGTTGCCGTCTCTATCATGTTGCTCACCCACATGGCGACATCCCTGTCGGCCGCGAATTCCCTGTTGAGGTGTATTTCCATCATGGGCGTGCTGGGCGCCCTCCTCGCGTCGACTATCTCTATGAGGCGCGGCAGTCCCAGCGTGACGTTGATTTCTGCCACACCGGCGTAGTGGAATGTTCTCATCGTCATCTGCGTTCCCGGTTCCCCTATGCTCTGCGCGGCGACTATGCCTGCGGACTCATTGGGATCGATTAGATGCTGATCATACCTGTCGCATGCCTTCTGCAGTATCTTCTTCAGCGTCGAATCCCTGACCTCTATGCCATCCAGCCTGTCTGCAATCTTCTCGATGACACTTTCGGGCAGCGAATGTTCCATCTCGCCAAGAAGCCTGTTCAGCCTCTTCTCCAGTGCGCTCCCCTCCTTGTGCTTCCTCTCCACATAGCTTTCAATATCGGCGCTTACGGGCGGTTTCCTGCCTTTCCTTCCTTTTGCTGCCGTCTTCTTCTCCTTCACTGCTCATCCCCCTCCTCGATGTCGTAGTCGACTTCCTCCGCCTCGTCCTCCGTCTGCCCTTCCATGAGATCTGTTTCCAGCGTTGCGTATTCGCCCGTCCTCTTCTCCTCTATCTTGGCGAGTATCTGCGCCTCGTCGCCGAGCGCCTCTATCAGTATGCCGTCTATGTCGACAGCATCGCCCTGGACGCTTCTTGACGGATCGACACCGTCCTCACCGTAGAAAAGCTGCACAATGGAATCGGCAGTGTTCCTCACTGTCCTGTCCTCTGTCACTTTTATGTCCTCGAGCGCATTTATGAGTCTTCTCTGCATGTACCCGGACCTAGAAGTCCTGACGGCCGTGTCCACGAGTCCCTCCCTTCCGCCCATGCTGTGGAAAAAGAATTCTGTCGGCGTCAGGCCATCCTTGTAGCTGTGCTTGACAAACCCCTTTGCCTGTGCACCGAGATCCCCCTGCCTGAAATGCGGAAGTGTTCTGTTCCAGTAGCCCCTGGAAAGCCTTTCCCCCCTGACAGCCTGCTGCCCTATGCATCCGGCCATCTGCGAAAGGTTGAGCATCGAACCTCTCGCGCCGCATTTTGCCATTATGACGGCAGAGTTCTCCATTCCGAGATACTGCCCTGCGATATTGCCCGCCTCGTCCCTGGCCCTTCCCAGCACCTTCATCACCTCGACTTCCAGTGTTTCCTCCATGGACCTTCCGGGCATCTGCTCGAGCTCGCCCTTTTTGTACATCGAGACCAGTTCCTCCACCCTCTTCACTGCGGCGTCGAGCGAATCTGCTATGCGCTTCTTTGCATCCGCAGGAATGTCCTCGTCGGCGAGGCCGGTGGAGAAACCGCGGATCATTATTGCGCCGATGCCGAGTTTTGTGGAATTGTCTATGAACTCCCGGACGGTGTCCGGGCCGTAGTCGCGTGCGAGCTTGTCTATGATCTTCCCCTTGAAGGCGCCTATGGCCTTCTCGTCCATGGTGCCTACCTCGAAATTGCCGTCTTTCACTCTGACATAGGCATCATACTGGCATTTCTCGTAGAGGCACGGCTCGCAGTTGATGCATATCGACGACTTGAATGCCATGTTGAGCGTTTCAGGCAGTATTGTGGAGAAGAGCTGCTTTCCGCTCCACAGCTCCCTGCCGTGCCTGTCATTCATAACCGGCCTGGGCAGTTCCCTGTGGTGACGTATCATGGACAGCATGATCATGACTTCCTCCTTCGTGAACATGGAATTCATGTAGGTCAGAAGGAACGATCCTGTGATGTGGTCGTGGATGGCGCCTATGACCGGTCCGCCGAAACGGGGCGAGAGCACATGCTCCTGGACGCGCATGAGCACCTTTGCCTCCGCCCTGGCCTCCTCGCTCTGCAGCGCGTGCATGTTCATCTCGTCGCCGTCGAAATCCGCATTGTAGGGCGGGCATACGCTCAGGCTGAGCCTGAATGTCCTGCTCGGCATGACCCTTACCTCGTGGCCCATCATGGACATCCTGTGGAGCGACGGCTGCCTGTTGAACAGGACTATGTCGCCGTCTGCAAGATGCCTTTCGACTATGAAACCGAATTCGAGCAGGTCTGCAGCCTGTTCCGCATTCTTGTCAGTGATTTTGATTCTCCTGCCGTCCGGCCTGATGACGTAGTTGACGCCGGGAAGATAGGTTGCCTTCCCCTCCCCGCGGAATGGCAGCGGCTCAGGTCCCCTCTTGACCATCTCCCTGAGCGCCTCGATATTGTACGGATTGACTGTCATCGGTATAGTGAGCTCCTTGGCGGCCTCCACGGGAACGCCGACCTCGTTGATTGAAAGCAGCGGATCCGGTGATATGACCGTCCTTGCTGAAAAGTTCACCCTCTTGCCGCTCAGGTTGGACCTGAACCTCCCTTCCTTCCCCTTGAGCCTCTGGACAAGCGTTTTCAGCGGTCTCCCGCTCCTGTGCCTTGCGGGCGGGAGTCCTGAAGTCTGGTTGTCGAAATATGTTGTCACATGATACTGCAGCAGTTCCCACAGATCCTCGACTATGAGCTGGGGCGCTCCCGCATCCCTGTTTTCGCGGAGCCTCTGGTTTATCCTCAGCACGTCGACGAGCTTGTGTGTAAGATCGTCCTCGGAGCGATCGCCGGATTCCAGTGTGATTGACGGTCTGACGGTGACAGGCGGAACCGGAAGTACCGTGAGAACCATCCACTCGGGCCTGCAGACACGCGCGTCCAGTCCGAGCGGTTCGAGGTCCGAATCGGGTATCCGTTCCAGCCGTTCCCTCACCTCCTTTGGAGTGAGTTTGTGCCCTTCCTCCCTGAAGCTGGTGGGCTTGTCAAGCGCTATCTTGGCCCTCGTGGCGCCGCAGTGGGGGCAGACTGCAGTCGAGGCAGCCTCCCTGACAGTTTCCTTTGTCACCATTCCCATGTCTGCAACATCGCCGCCGAATTCCTCCACCCGCTCCATGCTCTTTTTGAATTCGTCCGCCTGCTCCCTTGTGAGAAGAAGCCTTCCGCATTTCCTGCAGGTCGCCTCAAGTAGTCTCTTGATTTCCTTGACGTAGCCTACATGTATGACATTCATCGCAAGGTCTATGTGGCCGAAATGGCCGGGGCACTCATCGACCTTTCTTCCGCATGTCTTGCACCTGAGGCCGGGCTCGATGACACCGAGATGGAGATCCATCAGGCCCATCTCGATGGGGAAGCCGTCATCATCATACGTGTCGGCCGTTATGACCTTCACTGCCGACATCTTCCTTATCTCGTCCGGAGAAAGGAGGGCAAACCTGATAGACGAAATTCTCTTGGAAACACCTCTGGCAATCATTTCAAATCCTCCAGCTGCAGGCGCATCACAACACCAAGCGACATGAGTTCATACATGAGAAGAAGGAAGGCGTAGCTCGTCTGTATGAGATGTATGTTTGATGTGTTGCCGCACGCAGGACAGCGTACCAGTCCCCTCCTGTCCACGTATGCGATGTGGCCGCAGTCCGGGTTGCCGCACACATACTGGTATGTGCCGTCCGACTCGTCAAGCAGCCTGTCCTTGATTACCATGGCCGCGCCATGTGCAATCAGCGTATCCCTCTCCATTTCACCGAACCTCAGTCCGCCCTGCCTCGACCTTCCCTCCGTCGGCTGCCTGGTCAGTATCTGGACGGGTCCCCTGCTCCTGACATGCAGTTTTCCTGAGACCATGTGGTGAAGTTTCTGGTAGTAGATTACACCGATGAATATCTCAGCCTGTATCATCCTGCCCGTGGTGCCGTCATACATCACTTCCTTGCCGTTGTTGCGGAAGCCCATCTTCAGCAGTTCGCTCCTGAGCGATTCCTCCTTCTCCCCGGAAAACGCCGTTCCGTCAACGAACCTGCCCGAAAGGGATGCAACCTTGCCGCCGACCATCTCGAGCACATGCGCGACCGTCATTCTCGACGGAATGCTGTGCGGATTGATGATCAGGTCAGGGACGGAACCGTCGCATGTGAACGGCATCGATTCCTGCGGAACGAGAAGGCCGACCACTCCCTTCTGGCCATGCCTGGAAGCGAATTTGTCCCCCAGCTCGGGTATTCTTTCATCCCTCACCTTGACGCGGACGAGTCTCGAGCCGTTTTCCGATTCAGTGAGTATGACGCTGTCCACATATCCGGACTCGCCTGCCCTGACCGTTATTGAGGTCTCCCTTCTCTTCTGCGGTGTCAGAAAATCTGTCTCCTCCTCAAGGAAACGGGGAGGCGAGGTCTTGCCTATGAGCACATCGCCGCCGTTGACAAACGTCTCGGGCGATATGAGTCCGTCCTCGCCAAGGTTGCTGTAGGCGACATCCGCCCTTGCGCCCCTGACATCGGGACTTGGTATCTCGAAGTGATCCTCCTGCCCGCCGGGATAGCGGCGCTCCTCCGCTCTGTAGCTCCTCAAAAAGCTTGATCGGCCCAGGCCGCGTTCTATGGAGCCTCTGTTCATTATGACGGCATCCTGCATGTTGTAGCCGTAGTGCGATATGATTGCGACAACGAAATTCTGTCCTGCCGGGCGCTCGTTGAAACCGGTGAAGTTCATCTGGGTGGTCTGGACAAGCGGTTTCTGCGGATAGTGGAGCAGGTGCCCTCTCGTATCGGGTCTCAGCCTGTAGTTCGATGCGCCGAGTCCCAGAGACTGCTTTGCCATGCCGGCACCCATGGTCACCCTTGGTGAAGCGTTATGCTCGGGGTAGGGAACAAGACCGGCGCAGACACCGAGTATGACCATGGGGTCGACCTCAAGGTGCGTATGGTCCTTTGAGAGAAGAAGCGTGGAGGAAAAAGTGCCGCTGCATCTTACGCATTCGAGCTTTGCATCGCTTTCCTGCATGCCCATGTTTATCCATCTGACGTCGCCCGATGAAAGAATGGATGAACAGTGCGGGCATTTCTCCGGAATGGTGAACGGCTCGACGCAGATGTAGCTGTCCTCTTCCTCCTCGGCGTCAATCCACTCAACCAGGCCGCCTCTTATGAGTTCGCCCCACCCCCTCCTTCCCTCTCCGACCTCCCTGAGCACGTGGTAGTTGAGCAAAGTGGTGCCGTTCCTGGCGACGACAAGCGGTCTCCTGAGTCTGCCTTCGTCGCAGTTGATGTACACATCGTTGGTCGTGCGGTCAAAATGGACATTGAGTTCATGGGAACGCTGCCCGTATATCTTGCCTGTCCTCCTTCTCTCCCTGATCTCGCCTACGAGCTTTTCGCCGTCCCTTACCACGCCTATGAGGTCGCCGTTCACGTAGACCCTCGTCTGCTCCATCATCTCCGAAAATTTCGCTTCCCGGACGCCGAGATCGCGCAGCTGTATGATAACCTCGGATTCGGGTATGCCCTCGGACACATCAACGATGAGCGCTGCGTTCTTGACAAGGCCGCAGTTCTGCCCTTCGGGCGTTTCATTGGGGCACAGCCTTCCCCACTGTGTGGGGTGCAAATCCCTTGCCTCAAAGTGCGGCTGACTCCTCGTCAGCGGACTGGTTACCCTCCTCAGATGGCTTGCGGTGGACATGTTTGAGGTTCTGTCGAGCAGCTGGCTCACGCCCGCCCTTCCGCCCACCCAGTTGCCTGTTGCCAGTGCATGCAGCAGCCTGTGTGTCAGCAGATCGGGTCTTATGGCACTCTGTATTTTGATATCCTTCTTGCGCGCAACGCTCCTCTCGAGCTGGTACTTGAGATCCTTGATGAGGTTCGTAAACGCAACCCTGAAAAGATCCTCCATCAGGTCACCTGCAAGCTTGAGCCTCTTGTTCGCATAGTGGTCCTTGTCATCCTCCCTGCGTATTCCCAGGGAGAGTTCGAGCACGTTCCTTGCTATCCTGCCGAGGAACACCGCCTTCTTCAGCCTGTCCTCGGCCGTGTCGCCGAGATGCGGAAGCAGTGATCTGTCTATTATCGACTCGATCTTCTTGACCCTGAATTCCTTTGCCTGCCCGGTCGCGAATTTCTTCTCGAGGTAGCCCAGCGCATCCTCTGTCGTGTATATGCCGTTGGGCGGAAAATTTTTCTTGTCCTGCGCATCCTCTATGTTGGCGTAGACAATCTCCTCCATCCTCGGATCGCTGACAATGGATTCGAATATTTCGTTGTCCTTTTCCATGCCCAGCGCCTTCATCAGTATGATGAGCGGTATCTGTCCGGATGCAGCAGGAACAGAAACCATCAGCACGCCGTCCTTCTTTTTCTCGACAACGGTGAGAGCCCTGTAGCCCTCCTTCTGCGAAAAGACCTTCGCCACCTGTATCCTTGTTCCGTAGCGCTCGTTGTACTCGACGAGTATCCTGTTCGGCGCAAGATCTTCGAGCGTTATCAGCACGCGTTCGGTTCCGCCGATCACGAAGTATCCGCCGGGGTCAAGCGGGTCCTCGCCCTCCTGCTGAAGCCTCGATATGTATTCCTGCGGCGTGAGCTCCCTCTCCGCGCCCTCCTCAAGTATGTTGTCTCTGGTCAGGTTGCACGCCCTGCTCTTCACCATTATGGGCAGATCGCCGATATGCACGCTGTCCGACTCTCTTTCAATGCCATCCTCTATGACTGTGAACTCCAGGAATATCGGAGCCTGGTAGTTGAGATTTCTGAGTCTTGCCTCCATCGGCTTGAGTTCATGGCTGGCGCCGTTCGCCTCCCTCACAATCGGCTTCTTCACTGTAATCGTAGGCTTCGCGACGGGATCTATCTGCCCCGTCTTATCGTCCCTTCTCCTGCCGAATCTTATCTCAATCAGCTTTCCGTCCGTCTTTTCCGGATCGAGGCGGATCACTCCGCGCTCCATGTCCTCCGGGCTTACCCTTGCGTTGTCGACGATCCTCTGCATTCTGCTGTTCGCATTCATGTACGTGCTCAGGAAATCATCAAACGACGCGATATGGTGGTTTACAATGCTTCTCTCTTTGAAATACGAAAATACCAGTTCCTTCAATCAAAACACACTCCGAATAGATTGATCGGCTTCATCCGTTTATCTCGTTATCAGCCTGTAAGCGACAAATATATCCGCTGTCTTGCTCTTCCGCCTGATTTCGACGACCCTGCCCTCCTGTATGCTGCCCTTCTCCTTGGAGGTCGCCTCGAGAACCCTTATCGCAGGGTCTCCCAGTTTGATCTTTGGCAGCTGCTCTCTTGTTATTCCCAGTTTCTTCAAAATTTTTACAGTTTCAGCATCGGTCAAAAGACGGTGCTCAGGTACCATTTCATGATTTAAAATATTAAAAGGGGGCATGTCCAATCTCGTCCGGTAATTCAATGCTAATGGTGATTTATATATATAGTATTCGGTATACAGGCCCCGTCATTTTTCTGCACAAACACGGTGTACGACGATGTGCAGCGGGATAGGGAGGGGACCAAAGACGGACAGCAAGGAACGGGTACCGGGCACCAGTCTTATTTTCCCCCTTTCAGGAGCGTCTGCGCGTCGATGAGAGGCACAAGTCTTATTCTCTCTGCCTTCAGAAGTTCCTCCGCCCCCTCTCCCCTGTCCACAACCACTATCGCACGCTCCACCCTTCCGCCGGCATCCCTGACCTGGTCTGCTGATTTCAGTATGGATCTGCCCGTTGTGCTGACATCCTCCAGTATGTCGACTGTTTCGCCCGCGGCTATTTCCCCCTCGATCAGGCTTTTCGTGCCGTGTTCCCTGCCCTCCTTCCTGATCATTGAGAAAGGCTTCCCTGTCTCAAGTGAGACCGCGACAACGATGGGTATTGCTCCAAGCTCCATTCCGGCGACCCTGCTGCCCTGAACATGCGGTGCCATCGCACCGGCAATCATTCTGAGCACGGCAGGCTGCGTGTATGCTTTCTTGATATTGACGTAGTAGCTGCTTGTTGCGCCGGAAGTCAGCCTGAATTCCCCGAACATCAGCGCGCCCGATTCAATCAGTTTTTGCATCAGTTCCATTCAATCAGCCCATGCAATGCTGCAATCATAGTAAAATGCTTACCAGGGAACGCTCTTCAGCCCTCTCCTGTATCCGATGTAGTTGATTATTCTGTGCAGCGGATAAATTATTATCAGCGCAACCGCAAAACCCGCAAGCGCATAACCGTCGATGAGGAAACGCATCACGCTGCCTGCCGATACAAGCAGTGCAAGGAGAAAGGCGCCTGCGGCAAAATCGTACTGGTCCAGGATTGGGACGCTCGCGCCCTTTTCGAGCCCCATCCTCCTTTTTACAAACGCGCCGCATATGTCGCCGAGCATCGAGCCGGCGGAAAGCGAGAGGAGCACGGGCAGTATGTAAGGCGAAATCCTGTAAACCGCCGAAACCGGTCCGCCGATGAAAGCACCGATCAGACTCTCGAGGTAGCCGAGCAGCACCCCGGAGAGAATGCCCGTGAAAAGACCACGCCAGGTCTTTCCGTCTCCTAGCAGTCTGTTTCCTCTCCACATCCTCCCCATGTCTATCGGTTTACCTCCGCCGAATATTGCTGCACCCGTATTCGGCAGCATGGCCGGAAGGAAGAACCATACCGCGTCGGCTATTGATGAGAGCAAATCCACGGCAGCCAATGATAATCGTGTTAGTTAACTGTATCGCGGATGAGCCCGTGCCTGCCTGCATGGCCGCGGATGCATTCACCGCTGTCCTGTCACCGCTTTGAGATATCCTCCGGCGGGCAGGAAAAGAAGCTCACTGCTGCGCCGGCCGCGTCATCTACCCGTTCCGCATCCACGCCTGAAAAATACGAAAGTCTCTTGTCAAGGACGATGGCAATGCCCCTGTCGGTCTCGCTCCTTATCATGCGGCCGGCAGCCTGAAGCAGCCTTCTGAGTGCCGGCCCCCTGACTGCGTAGTCCCATCCCTTGCCGTACAGTATGTCGTAGTAGTTGACAAGCGCTCTCTGCCTGGCAGTCGGTTTCGGGTACGGGATGCCAACGATGATGACCATCTCAAGTGTCCTGTCGGGAAAATCAAGTCCTTCCGAAATCCTTCCGCCGATGACCGACAGGAATACGGAACCGGGCGCATGCTTGAAACGATCCACGGCGTTCATGAGTTCTTCCTGCCGCATCTCCTTCCTTTCCACGATTACGTTCCCGTTTATCCTCTTCTCAATGTTGAGCGACAGGAGTGAATCGAGCATCCCGAACGAAGGCAGAAACACCATCGTATTTCTTCTGACAGCGTTGCAGATACCGGCAATTCTGCCGCATATGGCGGCCAGCATGCCTGCGTCCCTTACCAGTATTTCGTATCTTGTGGTTATGTCGTCCACATAGACAAGCCTCCTGTTCGATACCGGAAAGTCGGAAGGGACGGACAGCAGCACAGTGTCTTCCGGAAGCTGGAGTAGCGTCCTGTAGTCCTCGAGTTTGCCGAGCGTCCCGGACATGTGAATGCTCGCGTGTGTATCCATTACCGGCGCAGCGGCTATGGCAGGGTCGAGACAGTACGCTTCCAGGGAGGGTGTTTCCCCCCCGTTGACGAGCTTGACATAGTGCTGCGGCTCGATTTCAGTCCAGAAGCGGAGAAAATCGCTGAATGAGCGGATATACGACCTGGGAAGCCTCCCCTGTTTCAGCTTAGCGTCCCTGACGATATCCCCCTGGTTCGAAAGTATGGTGGATATGGTGTGGAAGGAGCTGGAATTGACGCCAAGTTCCTCCATTATCTGTGTTTCAAACTCGTCTTCCGGGACCAGGCCGTCATCGTCGAGCACAAAATCCTCGGCTATGGCCCTTATGGCATCCTCCACAACTTCTGAAAGATCCCTGACGCTCACGCCCGGAATTATTTCGGGGTCGCCGAACTCTTCCGCCTCCGTTTTCATCCCCTGTGCGGCCCTCACCCCGAATCTGATGCTCTGGACCTCCCTCAGGTAATCGGGGAGGTTGTGCGCCTCGTCCAGTATGAGTATGATGTCCCTGGGCTGGACGCCCATCCATTCGAAGAGCCTCCTCCTTATGAACGGATCGAAGAAGTAGATGTACGGCGCCATGACAATATCTGCTTCGGCAAGGAACGACTTCGAAAGCTCATACGGGCAGACACTCCTTTCCCCGGCCCATTTTATGACTGCCTCTGCGTCAGGCATTTCATCCCTGAGCCACTCTATGATTTCATGCTGATCCGAATCAAGCAGTCTGCGATAGTAGCGGCATCCGTCCATTCCGTTCCTCGTCTTCTCCTTGAGGTAGTTGCAGTACGACGACAGCTCCTCGGCGCTGCCTGAACCTATCTCCCCGTCGTCTCTCGCAAGTAGACAGCTGCTGTTTCTTCCCTGCACCGCCAGCCCGAATATCCTCTTCCTGGAGGATATCCTGCGCAATTCATCCATCACCTGGCGCTGTTGCGAATTCGTTCGCGTGAGATAGAGTATTTTTTTTTCACCGCTGCTGTCGATCACTGCCGAAAGGACGCTCGCAGTCTTGCCGCTTCCCGTCGGACTCTCGACGACAAGATGGCGT
Source organism: Candidatus Sysuiplasma jiujiangense (assembly GCA_019721075.1). Classification (NCBI taxonomy): domain Archaea; kingdom Methanobacteriati; phylum Thermoplasmatota; class Thermoplasmata; order Candidatus Sysuiplasmatales; family Candidatus Sysuiplasmataceae; genus Candidatus Sysuiplasma; species Candidatus Sysuiplasma jiujiangense. The sequence continues at coordinate 24,520 of JAHEAD010000017.1, read as the reverse complement.
GACGCTGTGATGCACTCAAAGACAGCTTTCATTATGCGCATCTGTCCCCTTCTCGGGCTGTAGGGGAAAAAGCTTCCGCCGGTTTCCCTGCGCCCCTCACCGTTTTCTTCCTCTTCCATGTGTTTCCAGTCTCTGCCGGACAATCCCATTCCCGGCTGCAGGTTAAAAAACTATTGAAGGGTTGGCTGAAAGGCAGGCGGCGGCACTATCTGCGGCTGTGTGTCTGTTTTAGCATGTCCCAGACATCTTCCGGCACATCGTCGTAAACGGAGTTGTCGCTCGTTTCGGAAACATCCTCTCCCTCGATGCCGTTGATAAGCTCCCATATCCTTTCCTTCTGGAAGAGCCAGTAGTGGATACGCCATTCCCTGCCGTCATAGAGCGTCGTTTCCTCCCTCTCGGTCGTCAGGATGCCGCTGTCCTCAAGCATGTAAAAAGCATCCCTGTCCTCAGGTTCCAGCATGTTGTCTATGATCCGTTCGCTGTAGCCGAAGAAATTCATCACATGCTGGGCAAGCGACATGGCCTCCTCGGCAGGCATATCCTCCCTGTCTATGCTGTTCCTTATAGCCAGACTCAGATGGTCGACGGTCAGTGTCCTTGCCCTGAACGAATCACTGGTTTTCGCTGCCGGCATTAAAACACTCCTGGTGGGCTACAAACTGCGTACATGGATACAGAACCGCAGTATTAATTCTACGAACTGTTTGTATTTAAATATTGTCAATCAATTCATCGACGGCTGCCGAATTACAGATAGACCATCGTACAGGAAGCAAGGGAGCGGCTGCGCTGAGCAGCCCATGCACAGTGATTCAGATAAGCCTCATCGTGGCTATGAACACCAGGCCGGCTGCCACGAGGTAGCCTATCCTGACATAGTCAGTCGCATCCCTCTTGAGTATTCCGGCAATGAAGAGTATCGCCAGTATGATGAAATTTCCGAATATGGAAAGCACAAGTCCCGCCGAATATCCCGATGTCCCGGGTCCGGACGAAACGACGATTATGATCTGTGCAATGAAATCCAGAACCAGGCCGAAGAGAACTATTGCAACTATTATAGTCGTATGGGTTGCTGTTTCTATCATCGTGGCAACTTCACTCTCGATGGTCGCATGGCTCTGGGCCGGCTGCGGACTGCCCGAACTTTCTCCCGAAGACAATTAACTACCCCTGCATGGACATTGCAGGGTAACATATATAAATTGAGGTCAATCTGCATTTTCCGGCAAGGCTGCCGGTCCGCAGCTCATATTCCTGTGGGCATGCCGGCGTATCATCTACCTGTAAGGCGGCACCCCTGCAGCGTTCAGCGCGCAGACCGGGCAGGAGCAGGTCTTAATCCACAACCCTGACATACATATCCTCCACACTGTCTCCGGGAAGGATGTATTTGATTCTCATACCCCTTGCGGCAAGGTACGAAATCAGCTCGCTGTTTGCCACACCGTCACTTTTTCTTATTATCACGGTGCTCCCCTCCACCCTGAAATTCGAAGAGAGGGCCGGCGGCAGTTCCAGATTTGCAGGCGTCTCCTCCAGGACGACTTTTACTTCTTCAGCCTCCGACCTCAGTCCCGTATCGTGGACGATCCTCCCCCTGTTCACTATGATCACACGCTCACATATTTCGCTTGCCTCGTACGTGAGGTGAGTACTGAGCATGATTATCCGCCTTCTCTCTGAACTGAGTTCCCTGATGATTTCTCTGATATCCCTCATGCCCCTTGGATCCAGGCCGAATGTCGGCTCATCAAGGATGAGTATCTCCGGATCTCCGATCAGCGCAGCCGCAAGCCCTAGGCGCTGCTTCATCCCCCTTGAGAGTATGCCGGACTTTTTGTCAAGATATTCAGTGCATCCTGTCCTTTGGGCAATTTTTCCGATGTCTGCATCAATCTCCCGTTCCTCCAGCCCCCTCACCTTCGCGACGAACTCGAGTATCTCCCTTCCCCTGAGGTACGGATAGAACTCGGGCTGTTCGATGAGTGACCCGACGGCTGAAAGCGCCTTCTGCGGATCCTCCGAAACGTTTATTCCGTTGACAAGCGCAACGCCGCCGGTCGGCCTGGAAATGTTAGTAATGATCTTCAGCATCGTGGTCTTCCCAGCGCCGTTGGGGCCGAGGATTCCAAGGCAGACCGGGCCATCCACCCGGAGATCTATCCTGTCCAGGGCAAGCGTCCCGCCGTATGCCTTGGATATGGCTTCGAGCCTGATGGAGGGCGTCATTTCACCTCCTTCCTTTCAAACATTATTATGCCTGCGCTCAAGGAAATAATCCAGTATACGGCGATGACAGCCAGAGAAAGGAGTATGTCCGCCTGCCCGGCAGGCGCAAATGTGAATGAAGTACGGAACGGATCGGGGTTTATGTTTATGTAGACACGTTCAACTATGCTTGCTGCGACATTCAGGAGATAGAAAGGTGTCTCCCTGTACAGAAATTCGACAATAATCTGGAATGCGCTGAAGACCAGGAAATATATCAGGAAGACGGTGATGTAGGCATATGTGTTCCTGTCGAATATGCCGCTTATCAGGAAGGTAAATGCGACGATTGCAAAGATGAAAACAATGAGCAGTCCGATCGATTCGTAGAAAGGATAAATGAGCAGTCCGTGGAAAAGGGAGATGAAAACGGCAGCCTGGACCGCCACGTAGATCAGGACAGTCAGCAAGGTTGCGGCCACAGCCGCAAGATACTTTGAGACGAACAGTTTTGTCCTCCCGATGGGCAGAGTGAATATATGGTAGGCCGTCTTTGACTCAATCTCGGACGATATTGCGGGGGAACCGAAGAAAACGGAGGCAAAAACGGGCAGATCCAGCAGAACAAACGACCACAGGTACCCGAATATCTGTTCCCTGGCGAACGTACCTATGTCCGTCAGGTTCGCACCGGGAAAAATGCTTCCTATCCTGTTGACGTAGTTGAACGAGAAATAGCTCAGGAGGGCCGAAACAAGAAGTGTTATCACTACCATGAAATAGAAGCTTTTTGATCTGTAATAATTCCTGAAGTAGTACCATGTGACTGTTCCGAGCAGCCTCATTCCGCCGTTCCCGGTCTTTTCGCCCATTCAGAGATGCGCCTCTATTTCCCTGAGCAGGTAGACGTAGCTGCCGAGACCCGTCAGCCCTGCGTCAAACCTGATGCTGACCGAACTCCCGCTGAGCGTTGCGACGGAAGAAACATTGGATGAATAATTTTCAGCCACTGAATAGAATCTCTGGGCCGAGGTGGTAGTGGAGAATGTGAGGTTCAGATAGCCGGAATCAGCGAATATGTTCAGTGTCGCCGATGCAAACGGCGTCGTGCTGGAATTTACATAGGCTGAGAGATCCGCAGCAGGCGAAAAGAGCTGTTTTTCCTGTTTTGCAAAATTTTTTCCCGAGAGGTATGCATTCACTGATGCCTGAATGCCGGCAGTTCCGCCGACTGCCATTATCTGCGGCCTGACCTGCGAGACGTACACGCTTCCGCTGCTGTTAAGCGCTCCAAAATCAAAGAAGGTACCGAGCCCGGTTATATTCGCAAGAGAACCAAGAAGTGCATCCGTGCTGAAAGTGGTGTTTTCCAGTCTGTATATCGTGTAGCCCCTGTATTCGCCCCAGCGAACAGGCGTGATATTTCCCTTGAAGCCGGTTCCGCGGGAAAAGTTCCCGGCTGCCGAGAGCCTTGCGTCGAATGCGCTTATTGTATATTCGAGCACGAGTGATGCAGACCCGTTTGAAACGAATGCGTAAGCGCTCGAATTGTTCAATGAAGCCCTCATGACATACTGTACATTGGACGGCACAAATTCCGCAGGCGCCGGAGCAGCCGGAACTGATGCCGTATAGGCGAAATAGCCCGCAGGCAGCGCGACGGAAGCCGCAACCGCCGCCACAACAATAACCTTGGTCAGGTATTTCATAAACTGTTTTTCCTCTTCTCAGGGTAGTGATTCGACCTTCATCCTGAATAAATAACTTTTGAATTTCACTTCCTTCGGCTAAAGCCGATTCGCGGTCAGTCAACAGCATCCGCTGTCTCCCGAGATGACAGGATATGACTGCGGACCGGCGATTCTTATATGCCGGAAGCGGTAGAAATAGTTGAAATGCTCTGTGTCTTACCGCACAACGCCGGATTCATTTCTGTCGCAGTTTCTCAATACGCCCCGCGTTTACCACGTTCATCATCTCCCCTCTGTTGAAGAACGCCTCTATGACTTCAACAACCTCGCCGCCAACCCTGTTCTGCGCCTCCCTCGTCTGCGCACCAATGTGCGGCGTCATGACAACGTTCGGGAGTTCCGCAAGCCTCGGATCCACCGTCTGCTCTTTCTCGAACACATCGAGGCCGGCACCCGCGATCTTTCCTTCTTTTATGAAATGCACCAGTGCACCGCTGTCGACCATCTCGCCCCTTGCCGTGTTGATGAGCAGCGAATTCTTCTTCATGAGCTCCATTTCCTTCATGCCAATGAGATGCACATTCCCGGGCATCATTGATGCATGCAGTGTAACAATATCTGCCTCAGCCAGGAGTTTTTCCTTGCTCACCAGATGCACTCCTGCAGCTTCAGCGACATCCCTGCCGATAAACGGGTCCGTGGCGACGATTTCCATCTGGAATGCCCTTGCTCTCCTGGCGACTTCCCTGCCCACTCTTCCGAGCCCTATTATGCCCAGCGTCTTTCCGCTCAGCTCGGAACCGGTGAACTTCAGTGTTTCCCATTTCCCTTCGTGCATGGAGCTGTTCGCCAGGTGGACCCTCCTGCTGAGTGCGAGCATCAATGCAAATGCAAGTTCCGCTGCCGAAACCACATTGGCCCACGGCGTGTTTGCGACCGGTATGCCGAAGGTGCTCGCCGCCTCGACGTCTATATTGTCTGTGCCGACGCCGGCCCTGACGATGAGTTTTGCCCTTTCAGCCTTCGATATCAGTTCATGCGTCAGTTTTGTCCTGCTCCTGACCACAATGCATTCGTAGTTGCCTACGATTTCAGAGAGTTCCTTGGAGTTTATGCCGTTCCTGAAATCGACTTCAAATCCAGCCATCGACTTCAGCCTGTTCACATGCTTTTCGTCGACTGCATCCGTGATTATTATTTTCGTCATGTCACAACCTCCGTCAGTGCGTCGAGAAGTCCACCCATCTCATCTGCTGTCAGGTCACCCATGTGACCTATCCTGAATGTCCCCCCCTTGAGTTTTCCGTACCCCTCTGAAATCTGGTAGCCACGCTTTCCGAGCTCCGCATCTATGAACCCGTACTCCTTTCCGGATGTGTTCCTCACGCACGTTACCGTGTCTGAGTAGAAGCCGTCCTCGGTGAAGACCGACATGCATTCGGATGCCCACTTTCTTGCCATTTCGCCGAGCTTTCTGTGCCGTCCGGTCCTCGCCGCCATTCCCTCTTCAACGATTCTGTCGAGCTGGAAGTCAAGCGCGTACATAAGCGATATGGGCGGTGTTGTCGGAACAAGATTCCTGTCTGCGAACTCCTTTATTTCGACAAGATCCAGATATCTTCCCCTGTTCTCAACCCGCTTCGCCGCCTCAAGCGCCCGGTCCGAGACAACAGCCACCGCAAGCCCGGGTGGAAGCGCGAGCGCTTTCTGTGTTCCGAATATAAGTATGTCCGGCTTCACCCTTTTCATGTCCACGGGTGTCCCGAATGCCGATGTGACTGCGTCCACAAACAGAAGCGCATCGCTGGCGCCATGGATGCGTTCGGCTATTTCCGCGAGCGGATTCATGACGCCGGTGGATGTCTCATTGTGGGTGATGGCTATCGCCTCTTCGCCGCTGTCGACAACGCTGTCGATGACGGAGGACGTGAATCCCCTGCCCCAGTCAGTCGAAATTGTCTTCACCCTCTTCCCGTTGCTTCTTGAAATCTCAATCCATCTGTCTCCGAATGCACCGCAGCTCATGTGGAGAATGCTCTCTCTGACGGAGCTTCTCACAGCCGCTTCCATTGCGCCGGTAGATGAGGAGGGAATGAGGAAAACATCATTCTCTGTTTCAAGGAGATCCTTCAGCTTGTCGACAATTCCGCTGTGAAGTTTTTTGTAATCGCTTCCGCGGTGTGTTATCATCGGCCTGCTCATTGCATTGAGCACTTCCCGCCTAACCTCTACCGGTCCGGCGGTGAAAAGTATCTTTTCCAATATATCTACCGGAAATCTGCATCCATGCGATCTAATTATAGATTGCGCAGAACTGTCCGTATGTGCTGCTAAACGGACCAAACCGGCCCGAGATCCGCTGATATCGGGTCACTTTGCCTGCACACCTCAGATTCTCTTCATTTTCCCGATCACAGGTTCGTAAACCATTCCCTTGTCAAGCAGGCCGCTCACCGCCTCGCTTAACTGCTCGGGTGTCATCTTCTTCTCCTGCGCTTTCCGCTCTATGTCCTTCCATTCCGCCCCCCTGGGGGTGTTGTTGTCGAGCGAACCGATTATTATCAGCAGCGTTTTCTCGAGTTCGGTGAGTTCCTCGTCTTCTCCGTTCTGTGCTCTCTCCATGACAGCACCGTCGATCTCGTGCGTCTTTTCCTCTATGCCGGGAATTGAGCGGAGTGCCTCGACAACCACCCCTCTGTATGCATCCAGATCCACGCTGCCGTAATGCTGCCTGGCAATGACTGCCCCTTCGGCATATCGCGCGCTTACGCCGAGCTTTACCAGTCCACCGGCAGTCGGAGGCGAAAGTTCGGCGGCAGCGGCGACGGCTTCAATCCTCCTCAGCGTCTCACGGCATGTTTCAAACACCCAGATATCCCTCTGCCTCTGATCTATTTTCGCTATTGATTCTGCCCTGACGGAAACGTATACCGCCCCCTCCTCGGTAGTGAATGTCTTTGCCTTTCCGACCACCGCCACAAATGCTGGCGGCTCAAGCGACTGCAGCGTCCGGGACGCACTCTCCTGATACTGTCCCGCAGTCACTCTGAATGTGCCGGTCGGGTCAGCTATCTGGGCCGAATACATTTTCCAGTTCTCGCCCTGGTTCTCGTCCTTCTCCGTCAGAACGCCGGCTATCATGAGCCTGCTGACACGCGCTCCGAGTGGTGTCACCACATAAACGGTGCTCTTCTCCTCTCCCTCCCTGATCTCGTAGTTTGAAGAATTGAATTCGGCCGCAAATATCCTGTGGGCCATTTCCCTCATCCTTACATCCCCAGTGATTGTATCACCCCCTGATACAGGGCCGCCGCCTCCTCATTGATTTCACCGCTGTCCATCTCAGCAGATTTGCACGACATGCTCAGACCGAAATCGTCAGCAAACACGTTTCCGGAGAGTTTCAGTCTTGAAAAGAGCAGCTTTGAGGACACATCTGCAACGACTGCATCCTGGTTAAGCGTCGCCTCGGCCCTCTTCCTCACTTCCTCAAGTGTCAGTCCGGTAATCTTCTCCGATATTTCCCTGGGCATGTTTACTGTCATTGAGCCGGTACCGTCATCCACTATCAGCCTTATCCGGAAGTCTGGAATCCCCTGCACCGCACCGTGCGTCCTGCATTCTCCAGACCTGAGTGTTCTGCCGCACTGCGGGCACCGGAACACAAGACCAGTTCCCTGCCTCACCTCAATTACAGTGGAGCGCACATTTACCTCCATTGCACCTCCCCTCTCCGCCAGGGCACCTATTTCCTGTGCAGCGGAGCCGTCCTCCTGCAGTTTTATCTCCTCCCCGGCAGCCGTCACTTCCGATTTTTCATCAAATTTGAGCTGAGGAATACCCTTCCACGCGCGTACATATGCGCCGGAAATGCGCACATCCTGTCCGCCGATGAATGCGAATTCCCTCCAGCCGGTGAATGCTATTTTGCCTGTCCCGTCCGCCAGGAGACCGGAAAACATTGTGACACTCTGTCCGTTGTGCATGATCTCCTTCTTCTCAACCCTGACAACTCTGCCGCTGACGGTGACGTTGCCCATTCCGTCCCTGAGCTCTGAAATGGTGCACTTTCTCGGCTCGCCGAAACGTGCAACGCTGGGTATGGCGTGCCCCTCCATCTTCCGCACTTCGGTCCTTTCGCTCAGGTTTATCTGGACCTCTCCTTCCCTCTCGCGCGTGTAGGCGCCCGAAACACTTATGACATCACCCTTCGCAAGACCGAAATCCTTCCAGGCAGTGAAGCGTACGGTTTTTGTCTCGTCTCCCACGAGTCCGTAACCAATCTCAATCTCCTTTCCCTTGCTTACAATCCTCTTCTGATTCCACGAAACGATCTTGCCGACAAAGGCGGCATCCATTTCATTTCCGGATACTTCTGAAATTTTCTTCGGCTCTTTTGTCCACTGCTCTATCCTCTCCCTGACCCATACTCTGGAACGGGACGAAATATTGAGCTGCGGCCTCTCGCGGTAAACTGTCGCATATGCGTTCCTTACTGAAATGAGATCGCCCCTCGCTATGTCTGGACCGGCAAAATCCCATATGGTGAACGGTATGCCGCCCGTGGCGTCCTCAAGCATACCGGAAAGAAGCACTCTCTTTTTTCCGTCTATTTCGATCTCCCTCTTCTCCGCATAAACTACCCTTCCGGTGGTGTCTATGCCGTTCTCGCCGGCTGCGATTTCAGCTATACTCTTTTCGACGCCGACGGAAAGGGCATCAGGGTCGCCCCCATATCTCTTCACAATGCTTCTCTTCGCGGAGGGGATGGAGACACGGTACTGGTTCACATAAAGTTCCAAGTCGCTTCTCAGGACATTCTTCTCAATCTTCCCGCCAAGCACGCCGTACATGTCTTCGACATGTTTTTCAATATCCGATTCCACGCAAATCACTCCTTTGTGCTGAAAAGGCAAATTAGTTATTTAAATGGGACTGGAGGATGGCCGAAAGCATCTATTCGCTGTACGAGTTACCGGCGGGATAGTGTGCTTTCAGATGTTCCAGGAAACTGTCCCTGCTCTTCCTCATGTGCGATTCGAACCATGACTTTACTATGTCGCCGATTATTTCGTGGAATTTCTTCGCGTCGAAGGATTTCACAGGAACGTCATACAGCACGTACTGCCCGAACAGTCTTTTCCAGCCTGAATATTTGTAATAGTGTTCGCCCTCAAAGTATTCGAATGTCATCCTGACATAGTGCTTTCCGTCCTGTGTGTAATAGAAGAGTTTGAGCCTGTCACCCATCCTCCCCTCGTCGCTTGTTCTGTCAATGAGCTCGATCGCATTCACAGATGTATATCTGAAATCATCCCTGAGGGACCAGCTGTCCGGAAATTCGGTGAATCGCAGATACTCGCTGTACTCCGGCTGCAGTGAAAAGTGTATGTTTGATTTGTTGAAACGCAGCCAGATCCTCCAGAAGTCCTGCAGCACTTCCCTGTTTATGCCCGATTTCAGTGTGTTGAGTTCGACGATATCATCCTTTATCGAAGAAGCTTCCCTGTCAAGTTCCGCTTCCAGCGCTTTGAACCAGTCTTCATCCTTTGGTTTCGACCTGTTCGGCATCCGCATCTCTCGCAACTGAATTGGTTTTGTGTATTTAAGACGCTTTACGGTTTTACGGTGCTTCTACAGATAAAGGCGGACGACGGCACACAACTGCAGGCTGCCTGCCACACATCCTCGGCCTTTAGGATGTGATATCATACAGCCGGCTTCAACAATTTTTTAATCACAGCATTGCCTGACGCCTGCCATGCAGCGAAAAGCCAGAGGTGCAAAAAACACTTTACTGTCTCCGGAACAGTCACGCCGCCTGTTCGAGTACAACCGGCGCGTGTTCGAACGTTACGTCCGGCGTATTCGCCGGCTCGGCTGGAACGAGGCAATCAGGAACAGGGAAACAGGACACAGGTCGCTGTTTGAAACGCTCATCCACATTCTCAATGTTCATGAGGTCTGGATATGTTACATCCTCCAGGGACGGAACTCGGACAGTGAGCTGGACAAGCTTTTCAGCGACAGGCGACGCCATCCGGAAGACTGGCGCGATTTCGGCGTCTACTCGAGACATGTGTGGTCATCAGTCGGCACTTTCATTGACAGTCTCAGGGAGAAGGACATGTCTAGGCCTGTCCATGCATTCTGGATGCGTGGAGATTATGTTCTTTCAGACGCACTCATGCAGACAACATTGGAAGAGGCGCATCATCTCGGTGAAATAATTGGTGCTCTCTGGCAGCAGGATGTCGAGCCTCCGGCTATGACATGGATAGGGACTATGTGCAGGCAGCAGCTGAAGTGAGTTGCCTAAGTTCAGATGCTTTGCGTGGCAGGCTGTCTGCCCAATTGAAACTTCTGACAGTGTTATGTCTGCTGACTTTCTGTTTTGAAGCAATCCTGTAACCTGTTTGTATTCCAAATCCCCGCTCTGTCGCATGTTCAAACAATGGCTCCTTCGCTGAATTCTGGAAGGCGATGGAGTTTGAAACGCATCTGATATTTTCCGTTGAGATAATAGTGGAGTATGATTTGCCGATAAATATAGCACAAACTTTTGATCAGTCATTTTGCCAACGCCATAAATGCAGTTCTGCATCAGTCAGACCAATCTCAGCAGCTGTTCCCAAATCGGGGAGTCCGCATTTTCATTTCTGCACTGATTGGGGAACGAACCGGTTCTGCACTATCCGGTCTTTAACGCTCTGTTTTTTAAACTCCCGTCATCCTGAAACGGCGTGGAAATGAGCGACAAGGAAATGTTTAAAGCTATCCTATGAATATAATCGTATGGTCTCCCCGAAAATAAAGAAGATTGTCGAAGGCTACAGCCCGAAGGATGTTTCGGTAGCAACACTGTGTTCGCATTCCTCCCTTCAGATATTTCATGGTGCAAGGAAGGAAGGGCTCAGGACAATAGGCATAGCCGTTGACAGGGATATACGCTTTTATGATGCATTTCCACTTGCAAAGCCGGATGAGTTTCTTAAGGTAAAGAGCTATGCCGACATAAAGGATCTGGAAGACGAGCTTGTCTCCCGCAACGCAATAATCGTCCCTCATGGCTCTTTTGTGGAGTACATGGGTGCCGATAATTTCAGCAGATTCAATGTTCCGAGCTTCGGAAACCGGGAGGTTCTGAAATGGGAATCGGACCGTTCAACACAGAGGAAATGGCTGACATCCGCAGGCATCTCAATGCCTGAAGAGATCAAGGATGCCAGAAATATAGACAGACCGGTCCTTGTCAAATACTCCGGGGCCAAGGGCGGCAGGGGTGCATTCATCGCAAAGGACTACATGGAATTCAAAATGGGTATAGACTACAGCAAACAGTACACAATCCAGGAGTACGTGCTGGGAACGCGTTATTACTTCCATTACTTCTATTCACCGCTCAGGGATGAGGGCTACAGGGTCAAATCCGGCGGATCGCTCGAAATGCTTTCCATCGACCGGAGGGATGAGGCAAACATAGACGAACTTTATAAGCTGGGTTCCGTGGAGGAGCTGAAGCGTCTCGGATTCTTTCCCACTTTTGTGGTCACCGGAAACTATTCGATTGTCGTGCGCGAGAGCCTGCTTCCGAAGGTGTTTGAAATGGGGGAAGCGACAATCAACCGCTCCAAGGAGCTTTTTGGCGGGCTGATTGGTCCGTTCGCCCTCGAGACGATAGTCACAGACAAGCTGGAAATCAAGGTGTTCGAAATCTCATCCAGGATTGTGGCAGGAACAAATCCCTTTGTCGCCGGCTCGCCGTATTCTGAAATGATTGAGCCTGGCCTCTCCACCGGAAGAAGGATAGCGCAGGAGATCAAGCTCGGATTTGAGAAGGGGAGACTGCTGGAGATAGTTTCCTGATTAATATCGCAGCGCACGAACGGACGGGAGGACAGGAAAAGACAGGAACATGATTAATATCGTTATTGCGGACGCGGAACTCGAACTCATTCCACAGAAACTGGCAGGCCACCCGTCTGTTCGCGCCACTTCTTCGAAGAAGAGAAAAAGGGCAGAGGAGTGTTTGCTGGACTCCAGTCTACATCATTCCGCGATGAACTCTCTTCAGGACGCAGGCAGGAGGGGAAGGCCGGACATCGTCCACTTCTGCCTGCTTCTTGCAATGGACTCGCCGGTCAACAGTGCAAAGAACGGACTGAGGGTGTTAGTGCATACCAGAAACAATATCGTACTGAGATTTGATCCGGAGATTCGTCTTCCAAGGAACTACAGCAGGTTCACCGGACTGATGGAAGACCTTCTTTCGAAAGGTGAACTTGTTTCGCCTTCCGGGCAGCGGCTTGCATCCTCGTCGCGGCAGACGCTGGGAGATCTTGTTCGCGAACTTGGTCCGCCGGCAATTGCATTCAGCGAGGAGGGCAAGGCTGATTATTCACTTTCATTCCTCGGACAGTACAATGACATGACTCTGATTGTCGGAGGCTTCCCGCATGGCGGCTTTCTGTCAGATGTATCGGAATGCACGGCAGGCATGATATCCATTGCGGACGAGAAACTCATGTCCTGGACGGTTGTCGCAACACTGCTTGCGGCGTATCGCCTGAGGAGACTCTGACAGTTTTAAATAATCAGTTGTTTCTGGAGAATCAGAATGCTCTGGCGCGGGTGTTTCACAGATGGGCGGTGAAAAGGCTGAGGAGGAACGGGCGCTTTCCGTTGAGGACAGGACGGGCCTCGATTCGTATGATTTCGGCAACAACGATTTCATACGGGTGGATACCGCGATATGTGAGAAGTGCGTGCCGAAACCGTGCCTCTACGTTTGTCCCGCAAAGGTCTACAAACTGGATGAAAATGGAAAACTTGTCTACAATCCGGAAGGGTGCATGGAGCTTGGTGCATGCGTCATAGTGTGCAGACACATCGGAAAAGGTGCAATACGGTGGAGCTATCCGGAAGGCGGAAAGGGTATAGCATATCATTACGGCTGACGCTCCTGATGCCGCTGTTCCTGATCAATACTGCGCGTTCTGAACGGTGGAAAGTGGTAAACTGAAATCGAACGAAAAACTCGTCGTGAGGAGTGCCAGAAAGTCGGATGCCAGGTATTTTGTCCATCTTGTCAGGGAACTGGCAGCCTACGAAAAACTTGAGCCTCCAGGTGTGAGTGAGACCAGGAAACTGGTCAGGGACGGTTTCGGCAAGAATCGCAGATACAGCCTGCTGATGGCATTCAGGGGGGAGGAGGCTGTAGGTTACTGCGTTTATTTCATGACATATTCCACATTCCTTGCGCGGCCCACACTGTACGTGGAGGACATATTTGTCTCAGCGGATGAAAGGAGAAGCGGAGTGGGCTCCAGGATGTTCCTGAAGATCATAGACATTGCAGCGAAAAAGGGATGCGGAAGAATCGAGTGGATGGTGCTCAACTGGAACGAGCCAGCGATTTCCTTCTATGACGGAATGGGTGCGCAGGCACTGGACGGATGGAGGCATTACAGGCTGGACGAAAAGCAGTTCAAGCCTGCCTCGGCTGCCATAGCCGCAAAACATGAAATCAGCATCAGCGGCGCGAGATGAAACAGCCGGGAAACCGGTACGCCGAGGGGGAGATTTGAACTCCCGAGTCGCAGAGCGACACGAGCTGTCGGTGAATGACTCTCCAGGCTCGCGCCTTACCGGGCTGGGCCACCTCGGCTGACTGCCTTGTAATCTGCAAACTCTATTTAATCGTGATTGATTTGTTTTCCTCAGGTTCATCGGTTCCCGTTGTTAAGATTGTGCCCGGCACATGCCGCTGTTTCGACAATTTTACATATTGACTCAACATATCGCGCCGCGTGAAAATTGAATTAAGGGACTATTCATACGATGCAATCATATCATTCATAAGGCAGGAGTTCGAGGAGAGCGGTGCAAAGGGAATGGTGATAGGTCTGAGCGGCGGCATCGATTCCGCACTGACACTCAGGCTCTGCGCCGACGCTGTTGGTGCAAAGGCAGTCACGGGCCTGCTCCTTCCGGACAGGGAGGAGACATCGGCGGACGAGAACGATGCCAGGGAATATGCACAATCCCTGGGAGCAGCGGTAAGGCGAATGGTGATATCGCCTGCAGTGGGTATCATCGCAGGCACGGCAGGCATCACGGGCGTGAAGTACATCGGAAACATCAAGGCAAGGACAAGGATGATTTTCCTCTACGGCTATGCAAACAGCCACAGGCTGCTCGTTGCCGGAACAGGAAACAAGAGTGAGCTGCTTACAGGCTATTTTACAAAGTACGGGGACGGTGCCGCAGATTTGCTTCCGATAGGCGACCTGTACAAAACTGAGGTACGCCAGCTCGCTGAAGCACTCCATCTTCCGCATGCCTTCCTCGACAAGAAACCGACGGCAGGCCTCTGGGAGGGGCAGACGGATGAAGAGGAGATGGGTCTTACCTACGATCAGCTGGACAGGATACTGTTCTGCATGGAGACGGGATACCGGGAGGAACAGATTGCATCTCTCACCGGCGAGGACATTGCTGTTGTAGAACGCGTCTCCGCTATGGTAAAATCCAGCTATCATAAGCGCAGGGCTGCTCCCGTTCCGAAGATCGGTATAAGGACCATAGGAGTGGACTGGTATGTTTGAAAGGACAGTGTGCTGATATGTCCGCGGGCGAGTTGAGCCGGAAGAACGTCATTGATGCAGGCCGTGTGATATACGGCTATTGCGTCAGGACACCGCTGCAATACGATTACTATCTTTCATCGAAGACCCGGACCGATGTGTACCTGAAGATGGAAACATTCCAGCCAGTCCGTTCATTCAAAATCAGGGGGACGGCAAACAAGATGCTGCGCGTCCGGGAGGATGGCGTAATAACAGCATCCTCAGGCAATCACGGGATGGCCGTTGCATACATGGCGAGGCGGCTTAACAAAAAGGCGACAATAGTGCTGCCGGAGAATGTCAACCGGTCAAAGCTGAAGATAATCAGTTCCTACGGGGCAGAGGTCGTTTTTTGCGGAACCAGCTCGGACGAGCGGATGGCAAAGGCGAGGGAGATCAGCTCATCGCGGGGGCTGCGGATGATACCGCCTTTCGACGATCCGGAGATTATAGCCGGCCAGGGAACAATCGGTCTCGAAATGCAGTCAGGTCAGCGCTGCGATTTTGTCCTGAGCCCCGTGGGCGGCGGCGGCCTGATATCCGGTATTGCCCTTTCATATGACGGTGTTCCAGGAACAGAGGTGATAGGGGTTCAGTCCGAAAACTCCCGATCTATGTATGAGTCGCTGAAAGAGGGAAAACCGGTGGTTTCGCCTTCTGCAACCGTCGCAGACGGTATAGCTGTAACCACGCCCGGGAAAATGAATGTTTCAATACTTTCAAAAAGGGTGAGACGAATTCTTCTGGTTTCTGACGAAGAGATACTGTCGGCCGTCAGGGAGATGTGGGTCAATTCCAGAATCCTGATGGAGCCGGCGAGCGCTTCGACCGTCGCGGCGCTGCTCAGGTACCGTACCTCTCTGCCGGAAGGTGCCCTGTCCGTCGCACTGATAATTTCCGGCGGCAATGTTTCCGACTCCGTGGTTCAGATGCTCGGCGGAGCATGAAACGCCGGAACAGGGGGAAGTATTTACCGAACAGTTTTTGACGGGCACGCTGTTAATTACAGTTTGTACCCTATGCGCCTCAGGAATTCCCTTCTTTCCTGTTTTTCCTTCTCCCCTTCCACTCTCTCAGGCATTTCCCCGTCCATCACGCCGAGCACTGATCTTGCCATGCCGTCCGAGCAGACAACAACCCTGAGTTTGTTGGAAGTCGCACAGTAGATGTGTGTGATTTCGCTTACATTCTTCAATGCATTGAGGATGTTGATCGGGAAAGCGTCTTTAATGGCAATGACAAGCAGATGTCCGGCGCCGACCTTCATTGCATTCTCTGCCGCAAGGCTTACCAGCGGGCCGTCATTACCTTCCGTCCTTACTAGCTTCGGTCCCGAAGCCTCATTGAACGCAATCCCGAATTTCATCCCGGGCACTGCCGTCTTCAGCACTTCATATACGTCTTCTGCCGTCTTTATGAAGTGCGACTGCGCCAGTATTATGTTAACCCCGTCTCTGCTCCCCAGGTCAACAACCGATATTTCCAGATCCTCACGCTCCACGCCGGTATATCGCTTGCCGATATCTTAAAGATTCATCGGAATCTTCGCTCAATTCGGCGTATATTCAAAGTGCCGGAACGCCGTTATCACCTGAATCGCCGTGCTCTGCATATCTGTCTGTTTGTCCGGCTGCAGACGCTGATTAAATTTATCTACTATCGCCGTTGTCATGTCGTTGCGTTTCAGCCCCGTAGTGTAGCGGTCAATCATGCGAGACTCTGGATCTTGCGACGGCAGTTCGAATCTGCCCGGGGCTACTCTGTTTTCAGTATGAGGGCCATGTAGGAAAAAACCGTCATTGACAGGCGGTGATCCCGTATAAACAAAACCGATACGGCAGCAAGGCTCTGACAAAAACACAACCGCAGAGCTTATTTTGGTGTTAACTTGAGTGTGATTATTCCAAACTTATGAATGCTTCCCTTTATCTCGGTGCCGGCAATTTCCAGTGAGGTCCCTTCACGGTTGTTTTCAAGCAGATCACACATGCGGCAGTCAGACAGTTCGAATGGAACTGCAAGCCTGAACTTCATCGTTTTCTCCGAAGGGTTGTAGAGTCTTGCAATTATTGTGTTATCGTGTTCCGCAGCCTTCAGAGCACCGAGCATCGCTCCTTCCAGTCGGAATTTGGATCTGCCGGTGTGCGAGCAGACGGATGGGGGCACGTTAAACTTGAAACCTTCCTGATGGCACTGTTGCAAGTCTCCAATGAAACCAAATGCAAATGAAAAAAGGTTATTACCGCGATCTGAATGAATGTCCGGATAAACAGGAGAACGAAGAAGACTCGTTCCCAGCATTCCATCCTCAAAGGAGTTACCGTATTTTCCATCGTTGAAAAGTGCAAACAGGCCTGCGGCAGTTTCCACACAGATAAAACGTTGGGCAGGGAACTCAAAAACTGCCCCTTCTGATTTCCTTACCACGTGCCCGTAGGCAACCTCACCGTGACAGCGGTTGCCGCCAGTTTTGAAATACATGCGAAGGAGCCGGTTGTTTCCCCTCCAATCGACGTTGAAAAACATTCTGCATAATCCATCAGAGAAAAACAGATATTCAACCGTCATTGATCCGGGAAATAGATCATAACGTTGCCTGATCGCCACGCAGCCGTTTTCCGGAGCCGAGATTCTGATATCATGGGGATCGAGACTGCGGCCGCTTTCAATTTTTTTCCTGTCGAGTTCCCACGCGTCGAATGCCGACGGGAAATCCTGAAACAGACGGAAATCGGGAGGCGGCATCTCCCTGTCAGAGAATGAGAGACTGCAAATTCTGTTCTTTTCTATACGGACATGCCAATTCCCTGCAACAAAATCCTTCCGGTGAATGACAGCAGGCCGGGTTTGACTGCCCTTTTTCTTCGTGTATCCATAAAAACCCATGCCTTCTTCAAATTTCAGTTCGACAAACTTTCTGTGACAAGCAGTAAAAACAGGATACCATGTGCCGCTTTCCGATACAAGGATATCGCCATCTGAAAATTTATCTCCGAGTTCCATCAAGTATGAAGTCGGCCACGAATAGGGACAGAAGATTGAAAAATTTTCAGCTTCCCCGGTATTATCCGCTATCAGGCGGTTGAGTTTTTCATCCAGTTCGGAAAGCTCCGATACTGAGTCGATGTAGACCTGCCTGACGGATGAGCCAGGAAGGATGTCATGAAACTGATTTTTAAGCAATACTTCCCATTCCGCTCTGAATCTGCTGGGTGTGCTGCGAGAATGTACCGACGCCGCAACAGCATGAGCCTCCGCGAGGAAAAGAAGGCTTTCTGTCTTCCTGTTCAGTTTCTTGATGTCCGCATGCGTCGTATAGGTGCCTCTATGGTATTCCAGATACAGTTCGCCGTTAAAGCGTGGCAGCTTCTCCATATTGTGCTTAATCGATTCCAGCCAGGCATAGAGTGTATTCCCGGTTGTTACGGCGCTTTTTGTCTTTCGAATAACATCCAGCTGTTCCAGCATTTCACCTGTTGGACCGCCGCCGCCATCTCCCTTTCCAAAGATTACCGGCATAATTCCTGTTATTTTCGTCTCCGGATGGAGTTCAAGCGATTCTGCAAGATCAACGGGAGAGAGATCTGAGTTGTAAGTTCTCATGTGGGAATGAGCAGCTATTGCTGTTCCATCAATACCAGTCCAAGTGAACATATCATGCGGGAATCTGTTTGTGTCGTTCCAGGAGAGTTTTGTTGTCAGAAAAAGGTCGAAACCGGAAAGCCGAAGAATTTGCGGCAGCTGCGGGGAGAAGCCAAATGTGTCCGGAAGCCAAGCAATGCTGCTCTTTGTTCCAAATTTTTCCTGGAAATAAAGCTGGCCATACAGCGCCTGCCTCACAATCGACTCACCTGATGTAAGGTTGCAGTCCGGTTCAACCATCATGCCTCCAATTGGCACCCATTTCCCCTGTGACACCATTTTCCTTATTCGGTCAAAGATGTCGATAGCATAATCAGATCCGGCATCTTCCACAAGCTTGTAATGCCATGCCATGGACTGGACAAACAAAAAATCAAATTTCTCCAGCAGATGAAGCACACTGGCAAAAGTGCGCAATGATTTTCTGGTGGTTTCGGCTACAGGCCACAACCATGCGAGATCTGTGTGTGCATGCCCCAGAGGCATAATGGTGCATTCCACAGACAGGCGGCAGTCACGAAGGAGGATGTCTATTTCCTCGGACAGTTTGTTCGCCGATTTTACATCTTCCAGGATGCTCTCGTTCCTCTCTTTCAGTTTCAGAATCTTTAAGGCCGCATCAGAAAATGTGAAGTCGTCTGAAAAAAGGTCTCCATGCACGATGTAAGCGAGAGCGCTGACATTTAGAAGGGGGAAACTTTCGTACATTTCCAGAAGAGTGTTCAGTTTAGTTTCATCCCGGGAAATCAGTATGAAATCGAGCAGCGTAATCAGTTTGTAGTATATCTTTTCATAAAGAATATTTTTTTTGAACAGCACTGCGTTGAATGGTATGGAAGAAAAAGTTTTGTTTCCAAAAAGTCCTCTATGTGTTGCTTCCAGTCGAATTTGATGGCTTCCTTCCGGGACATCCACGATTCTATGGAAGGCATCGATGCCGAAGTATACCTTTCCGTCGATAAGCATCATCGCACTTCCCGGAACGCCAAAATAGACGAAGGATTCTCCTTCGGTTGAATATTCGCTTTCAAGCGAATAGTAATCACATCTGAATGCTTCGGCTTCCTCAAGGGGCATCTTTTTTCTTTTCCAGTTCCGAATTTGCTCTGGTTCTACTACACTGGCAAGTATGAAATATGACGCCCTCTTCTTCAATTCCCGAACAGTCTCATAAATGCCATCGACAGAATTCATTAACTCACCTCAGTATATTACCGGAAAGGGAATATTGCCCACGACATGCATTGATAGAATACCGATATATGCAGCCTGCCTGTAAATTACGGAAACCGTCAGATCGGTATACGAAAGATGCCAGTTGATGACTTCAAACCCTGGAGTTGTTATATACACCCGCGTGACATTTTCAACGACATTCATGGAAATACTGAAAGATGAATTGGCCAGGACACTGCGTGGATAGGAAATGTTCGTGGCAGGAGATATTCCGAAGAAACCGATTTCAAGATTCGTTATTGTGACTTTTGCTTCCTCTGTATGCCTGCTCGCACTTATAGATGCAACCGCAACCGACACTACAACCAGTGTCAGCAAAACAGATATAAACTTCACTGAACGCAACCGACCACCAGACTACCGGGGGGCTGCTGCCGGTGTTATATCGACGTCCAGAAGTCTCTTTCCGTCGCTGTCATCAAACAGATGCATGAATGGCGGTTGAACATATACCCTTAATCTGTTTTCCTTGAAGGGTCTATTCGAAATCCTTATTTTCACGGTGGCTTTGCTTTCAGTTTCGCAAGTGACAATCATATGGGAACCGAACGACTCAACTGTTATCACGCTGAGATCGGCATAGGCGCAGTTAGGGCCTCCCTCAAGCTGAAATGCCTCCGGCCTGATGCCTATCTTGATACGTTCCCTGTCTGTAGCTATTTTAAGCGGGGAAAGATCGCTGATAAAAACACCTTTTTCAGCATGTGCTTTGAATATGTTGGTTGGAGGATCGCCGAGGAATGTGGCGACAGTTATGTTCGCTGGCGAATTATATACATCAAGAGGGCTTCCTATCTGCGAAACACTGCCATTGTCTATAAGTATAATTTTGTCCGACAGTGACATCGCTTCCTGCTGGTCGTGAGTGACGTACACAAATGTCTTCTTCAGCTCCCTGTGGAGGACCTTCAGGTCTGTTCTCACCTGCGATCTTATCTTGGCATCAAGGTTACTGAGTGGTTCATCCATCAGGAAGACGGAAGGATCACGCACCAGAGCTCTGCCGACAGCGACTCTCTGGGCCTGCCCACCGGAAAGTTCACGCGGTTTTCTCTGGAGAAGTTGCTCAATCGACAACTGGCTCGCGACATTTTTGACTTTGGAGTCAATGACGTTTTTCTGCATCCTGGCCATTTTCAGCGGGAATGCCATATTGCCATAGACCGTCATGTGCGGATAGAGTGCGTAGTCTTGGAAAACCATCGCTATCCCCCTGCTCTTCGGATCTTTATCATTGACTACTTTGCCGTCAATCAGGACATCGCCGGTTGTCTGTTTTTCAAGGCCGGCAAGAAGATTAAGAAGTGTTGTTTTTCCAGAGCCCGAAGCGCCAAGTATGACGCAGAATTCACCATCGGCGATGTCAAAATTGACATCGTTGAGAGCCTTTACGGTCCCAAAGGTTCTGCTCAGATTTCTCACACTTATGCTTGCCGTTTGCAATCACCCCTTGCTCCCGCCGAAGGAAAACGCCTTTATCAGGTACTTTTGTGCAAATATATACATCACGATCGCAGGGACTGTATAAACGAAGGATAATGCCGCCAGTTCATTATATTTCACATTGTATGCGCCGAAAAATGAGTATATTTTAACAGCAATCGGAAGCTCATTGCCAGAGCTGATTAATATAAAGGGTACATAGAAATTACCCCAGTTAAGCACAAAGTTAAGTATGACGACAACTGCAATGCTCGGAAATGCCAGTGGCAGGAATATATGCAGAATTGTCTGAGCAGTTGACGAACCGTCAACCATTGCAGCCTTCTCCACATTCAGGGGTATCTGATCGAACGCATTTTTCAATATCCATATCGTAATGGGAAGATTGAGTGCTGCCAGAAAGAGAATCACACCCCCGATGGAATTGTACAGCCCGATGTGGATGAAGTACGCATATGTGGGAACAAGAAGAGCGAATGTGGGAAAACCGGTCAGAAAGAGGATCGCGAGCAGGAGACCGTTCCTCAATCTGAACTTCCTTCGTGAGAAAACATATGCCGGGCCAATGGCAAACAGCAGCGATATCGCTGTGCCTCCCAGAGACAGTAACAGGCCATTAAGTATGGAAAGCACGAACGAGCCGTTGGCCGTAACGGCCACAAAGTTATTGAGCGTGAGATAGGGGGGAGCAGTTACGCCAATATTATTCAGCGGGCTGAAACTCTCCACGACCAGCCAGGTAAAGGGCACAACAAAAAGGACAGCTATTGCGGCGAGTATTACGTAATTGGCAGCTGCGAGTATCTTCATACTCCCACCCTCATAATGCGGATGTAGAGGAACGAGAGTACTATTGCAACACATATCACGATCGTTCCAATGGCACTGCCCAATCCGATATCAAAAAAAGAGAATGCTGTGTAATACTGATAGATTGTCAGAAGGTTGGTAGTCTCGGCGGGTCCCCCTCCAGTAAGTGTGAAAACCATCGTAAATGTGCCAAGAGTAAAGAGGGTGATGAGTATGACATCCATCAATATGCTGTTTTTAAGCTGCGGAACCACAATATGAATGAATCTGCTCACCGGTCCGGCACCGTCTACTATTGATGATTTTATAGTTGACGGATTAATATTCTGAATGCCTGCCATATAAATCAGCACAGAGAAGGCAAGACCGAGCCATATGTTTGCCACAATTATCGAAAATATGGCATATCGGATTCCGAGAAAATTCACTGCATGCAGACCAAATGAGGAGAGAATCAGATTGACAACACCAGGCGGTTGTATGCTTAATGTTGTGTACCAGAGTATGCCTGCTGTCACCTGCGGGGTTGCCCATGCAAGCAGAAGCGAGGTTGTTACAACGGTGCGAAAGTAGGATCTGACAGTGTTAAGCATATATGCGAGCACGAGGCCTAGCATTGCCTGACCAACAATTGCGGATAGAAACAGGAAGAGCATGGTTATGTAAAACGAGTTCAGGAACGATCTGCTGGTAAAAAGCGAAATATAGTTTCTGAGTCCAACAAATGAAAACTGATATATGTTGTAGAGACTGAGATTCGTGAATGAGTAATATATTGAGAGGGCAATAGGGAAAATAAAAAAGGCCGCGAGAAAACCGAAAGATGCTATGAGATAAACATGGATGAATAAATTTGAGTTTCCTTCACTGCGCGCTTTGATTTTCATAAACAGGACCGTCATCTTCAGTTACAGCAACATACCCTCATATTTCAGGCGATGTTAAATAAATTATTAGAAACGCAATTTGAAGAAAACAAAAAGGTTTTACCGGTTTCCCGAAACAACGCATGTCCCCTGAACAGCCATCCATGGAATACGGTCATTTTTTCCTGCGATGGTTTTCTGCAACAGGATGCCAGGAAAAATCCATCAGAGTCTGCTTAGAGGAACGGCGGACAGTTCACTTAAAGATTGCTCCATAAAACCGTAGGACAGCAGAGAAGAGTAGTGTGAAGTGCCGCTGAGGCCAAAGTCTGAAACAACCTGAATGCCGTTTAAATTTACAATGTTGTGGGCGACAGAGACGCCGGCAACAGATGAAATTGCCTGAACATCCGACGAGCCGAAAGTGGATATCAAAGCGCTGTTATAGGCAGACAGAGCTGCGGCTGGTGATGCTGTAGAATGGACTACTGCGGACATCGCTACATCGAGCTGGTATGAAACTTTTGGGTATCCCGCAACGGGTGGCCTGTAATTACCGTACTGGAGAAGGTTGGTGTAAAACGCATCCAGCGACGGATCGGTTGGCATGAGTTTGGCGAAAAGAGGATTGTTTACTGCAGTCTTTGTTGTCGGAAGACCTCCTGCAAGAGCACTGCCCGGAAGATTTATTGTAATCGAATTAGTTGTGTTTGCCAGAGCTTCAGCGAATGAAACAGCCAGAGAGGGATTGGAGGTATGATTATAGACGGCCCATCCCCATCCACCGACCATGGTAGAGTAACCTGGCGACTGGCCGAATTCTGTCGGTATCTTTGCAACACCGATGTAGCTAGGGAAATTTGTTACCGGATGCTGTGCGCCTGGTCCCCACTGATATCCATACATCCAGCTGCCATCGATCGCAATTGCAAGTTTGCCTTCCTGCAGATACTGACCGACTGTCACATATGGAACAGCGCTTAAAGAGGCGGAGGCAAGGCTTTTGTTGACAAATGCCTGCTGATAGAAATCAAGCGTTTGAAGCAGACCTGGGTTTTCTCCATACCACTTGTGCGCAGTGAAATTGTAAAGTCCCCAGCCTGTTCCGTAGAGAAGACCCTCAAAACCGGTAAAAGACGATGCTTCATCGGCCTTGATGCCCTCATATGCGTTCAGCGGAATGACGGACGACATATTGGAAAGGGAGTGTATTGTCTCCGCAGCACTGATTATGTCCGACCAGTTGGTGGGTTGCCAAGGAACCGGCAAACCAGCTTCCTTGAAAAGTGTCATGTTGTAATATATCAGCGTGTCAGTAACCTGAGCAGGGAGCCCGTAGTAGGTATTGTTTATTGACATCTGGTTAAGGGCTGAAGGGAATTCATTTGAAATTACGCTGCTGTTAACATAGCTGTTGAGCGGAAGAAGAACATGCGAACTTGCATAAGTCGCAGTATAAAACATATCTTCCAGCATCACACTGGGTGCCGTCGAAGGCGATGACGTCATAAGATCCAATTTCGTATAATAATCACCTTCATTGCTTGCACCAAACGGACCGACAAACTTGATTTTTACACCCGGATGATCAGCTTTCCAGGCGACAGTTGCGTTATTGATCCAGTTTTCCCACACTGTAGCACTGGAACCATAGATAGGTGCTGCTACGGTCACGGTGGTGGTCGTAGTCTTCTTTGGTAAAGTGAGATAATAGGCTGCAACTCCGCCAGCCGCAACGATGACCACAATTACAACAGCTACGGCTATCCACTTTGTCCGTCCCCCCTTTTGCACCTTTGAAGGCTCCTTTGAAGGTTCATTGCCTTGTTGACTCATAAAACCACTTTTTAAGTCTGTACTATAGAACACTATTTAACTATTTTGCCTTAGGCCAGTATCTCCGAAGACGATCGTAACAGAAGTACTAGGATCGAATGAGTATATATAAGGAAAACAGGAAAAGCCAGCATTACACGCAGCCTCATCGACT